>LVWS01000009.1 GCA_002083365.1 Nitrospira sp. SG-bin1
CTTCGTCTTTTACACAGAGAAGATTACATCACCTTGAAACGCCAGCAAGCAGAATAGGGATCTTGTTTGTGTTACACTGCCGCCCCTATGCAAGCTCTGACAGTTCTCAACAAGAGTATCACCAACTGCACGGCCTGTCCTCGGTTAGTCATGTATCGACAGACGATTGCCCAGCAGAAACGGAAGCAATATCAGGATTGGACATATTGGGGGCGGCCGGTACCCGGCTTCGGAGATTACAACGCTCGACTTTATATATTGGGGTTGGCGCCTGCTGCGCACGGGGGGAATCGGACGGGGCGTATTTTCACCGGTGATCGGAGCGGAGATTGGCTGTATGATGCTCTGTATCGGTATGAATTCGCCAACCAGGCGACCTCGCAGCATAGAGACGACGGCCTATCGTTGAAGGATTGTTATATCGGCGCGACTGTGCGTTGTGCACCGCCTGGAAACAAGCCGGCACGGGATGAGTTTGAACATTGCAGCCTATTTTTGCGCGAGGAAGTGAGTCTTCTGAATCACCATCAGGTTGTGATTGCTCTGGGGAAGATTGCTTTCGATCATTACCTCAAGACCTGCCGGAGGCTGGGACACACGATACCCGCGCCGGCACCGAAATTTGGGCATGGTGTCGTCTATCAACTGCCCTGGGGTGTGACACTGCTCGGGTCCTATCATCCCAGTCAACAGAATACGTTTACAGGCAAGCTCACGCGCTCAATGTTTCATGCGGTGTTCCGGAAAGCCAGAAAAGAAATCGACCGCGCGTAGCGCGAAAAGAACATTAGGAGACCTCCATCTCGGACGAAGCCCCTTTCCACTCCTCTTGTGAGGACGTCCCTTAGCCAACCCTACTGCTGTCCTTTCGCCTTCCAGTCGTCCAAGAATTTCTTTAGTCCGGCATCGGTCAGCGGGTGTTTGAAGAGCGCTTGGAACACGCCGTATGGCATCGTGCAAATATGCCCTCCGGCTAACGCTGCTTCGACGACGTGTTGTGGATGACGGACGCTCGCCACTAATACGAAGGTTTTGAAATCATAGTTCTTATAGATCGTCAGAATCTGTCGAATCAGTTCCATGCCGCTCGAGCTGATGTCATCGAGCCGCCCGATAAAAGGCGAGACGCACCAGGCCCCGGCTTTGGCCGCCAGCAGCGCCTGAGTGGGAGAGAAGCAGAGAGTGACGTTTACTTTAATCCCTTCGGCCGCCAAGCGCTTCGTCGCCTTCAATCCTTCCGGGATCAGTGGGCATTTAACCACGATGTTTTTATGGATTTTGGCGAGCTCCTTGCCTTCCTTTACCATGGCGTCCGCCTCAACGCTTACGACCTCGGCGCTGATCGGTCCGTCCACGATCTTACAGACCTCTTGCAGCATTTCCCTGAAGCTCCGACCTTCCTTGACGACCAAGGAAGGATTCGTCGTCACTCCATCGAGTAATCCGAGGCTTGCCGCTTCTTGGATTTCCTTGACGTTGGCAGTGTCGAGATAGATTTTCATGTTGGTTCCTTTCTGCTTGGCGAAGAGATCGTGAGACGATACATCATTATCGGTCATTTTATGGAGAACGCAACTGCACTGCAAGAAGTCCGCATGAAAGTTTGACAGGCTTCTGAACGGGGGATAGTATTTTACGATTCACAGTTGATCATGGTTATTGGAGGAGATATCGCGATGCAAAGATTGGTCTGGTTGCTGTTGTTCTGCCTGTTCCTGTCAGCCTGCTCCGGGAAGAATCCCTATTTGGAAGCTTCTCTGAAACCGGCCGAACTTCAGGGGAAGGACAAGGGCTGGTTCGAAAAGAACTGGGGCGCGCCGGACGGCAAAGCGTCCCGGTTTTTTGGTGGGGAGACCTGGACTTATTATCGAATCGCAGGCGGGAAGTCAGGGCCGCCACTCTTCAATTTCTCCCCCAACGAATGCCAGATCACGCTCAAGTTTAACAAAGATGAGAAACTTTCAGACTATGCTTATTCAGGCTGCTGACCACGTTCGTTGCAAGAACGACAGCCTTTCCTTTCCAGTAACCGACGATGTTGAATCATTTCTGAGTAGTACACCAAGCTAGACAGGGTGTTCGCTCCGAAACCGCACCGCACACTCCTTGCTACAGAAACAATACTCCCGTCCTCCGATCGTTTCAATCATGGCAATCCGCTTCGGGACGAATATGTGACACACGGGATCTTCAAACATCTGATCTTGTTCTTCGTCTTGAGTTTGTACCGAGGATTTCTTCTGGGCCTCCGGAATGGGAGTTTTGAATCCGCGAAACATTTGGCGGAGCAGGAAGTAGAGAACAGTCAGGAGTAGAATGACAAGGATTAATCTATACATAGTGGCCTTCCGCACGACAGCCACAATACTATGAGAAGGTACGAGACTGTCAAGACGATCATCAATTGGCAATCACCTTATGATTCCAGTGAATCACGCGCAAACGGCCTATGTCTCTAGGTCCTATTGGGACTCTTGCCAGTGCCATCCAGTACTTCAGGAGGATTGGTTTCACCTATCCCTTGATGCTAGATTGCCGCCCATGAAGACCTGCGATAAATGCCATGGGGCGATGTTACCGGAACGAGCTGTGGATTTGGACGCCGGACTGGCGATCACGGTGTTTGCTTGTTTAAACTGTGGTCGTCGGAAAGCAGCGGACCAGGAACCCCGGCCGATCACGGCTCGACATTAGTCCTTCCTGTCACTTCACAAACCATTGTCTGCCAAGGGGTGGAACATTACGAGGCGCCCAATGCCCGTAGTGTATTTCCCCCCTAATACGGTAGATCATTGCTGCCTTACACCAGGGTCGAATCGTCACAGCTTCATAGGGAAGCCGATGACAACGATATCACGCTATAGCTAAGTCAGAAACCACCAGTACCCCTATATACACAAGCGATTCTTTCTTCTCGCATGACCTGGGATGGATTGATGTTGCGAGGTGGGATAATATTCGCGGTTTACCGGGAAGCTCAGTGGCCGCATTCCCGAACAAGAATGTGCGCCGGAGCATGTTGCAGAGTAGGATAGGTCGGATGTCCCGATGATGGGAGCAGCGGGGAAAGGGTAGTCTAACGGAGGCTCAGGACATCCATCATGTCATATAGGCCCGGTGGTTGGCGGACCACCCATCTCGCGGCACGCAGGGCTCCACGGGCGAATGTGTCACGGCTACTGGCTCGATGGGTGATCTCGATGCGTTCTCCCATGCCGCCGAACAGGACGGTGTGGTCGCCTACAATGTCGCCGGCGCGAATCGTTTGTATCCCGATCTCTCCTTTGGTTCGCTCACCGATCAACCCTTTGCGCGCATAGACTCCGACCTGATTTAAGTCGCGGCTTACTGCACGGGCGAGGACCTCGGCAATCTTGAGGGCCGTGCCGCTTGGCGCATCCTTTTTGAGTCTGTGGTGGGCTTCAATGACTTCAATATCGTAATCATCCCCCAGCGTTTTGGCCATTTCACCGATGACTTTGCAAATCAGGTTGATGCCGACACTCATGTTCGGAGAAAAGACGCAGGGGATTTGCTGAGCCAATGACCTCAGCTCTTCAAGCTGAGGAGATGAAAATCCTGTGGTTCCGACGACCATGGCCCTTCGGTGGCGAGCCACCGTCCGCATATGTTCCAACGTTGCTGTAGGAGCGGAAAAATCGATCACCACTTCGCCCCGCTCCATCAGAAGGGAGAGATCATCGGTGATAGGAAGGCCGGCGTGGCCTGATCCCGCAGTTTCACCTGCATCCTCTCCCATTGCCGGATGCCCTTTTCCCTCCAACGCTCCGGCCAGCATCAGAGCGGTAGAGTCCCTGATCAGCGATACCAGACGGCAACCCATGCGCCCGGCAGCACCCGCTACAATGACCTTGATCATCTTGTATCCATAAAACCAGCTTAAAGTTAGATCAATGCCGCGTCTTTGAGGACACGGATCAATTTCTCACGCGTGTCCTGAGCCATTGGGCAGAGCGGCAAGCGTAATTCCGGGTCAATTTTTCCCATGAGTCCCAGCGCTTCTTTGACCGGAATAGGGTTTGTTTCATAGAACAACGCAGCAAAGAGGGGAGAGAGCTGAAAATGAATCCGTCGGGCCTCGTCGATTCTCCCTTCGTCAAAAGCTTTCACAAGGCCGGCCATCTTCGTCGGCATGATATTAGCCGTGACGGTAATCACACCTTTTCCTCCAACCGCCATCATCGGCAGCGTGAGGGAGTCGTCGCCGGCCAGCACTGTGAGGCGATCACCGCACATCTGGACGATATCTGAGGCCTGTTGGACGGAGCCACTTCCTTCTTTGACCCCGACGATCGTCTTAATGGCCGAGAGCCGGGCAATCGTTGGCGGAAGCATGTTAACTCCGGTACGACCGGGGATGTTGTACAAGATTAAGGGAAGGTCCACGGCGTCCGCCACCGCCTTATAGTGACGATAGAGCCCTTCCTGAGTCGGCTTGTTGTAGTAAGGGGTAATGAGCAAGGCACCGTCGGCTCCGGCCTGCTTCGCATGTTTCGTGAGTGTGATGGCTTCTTCGGTGCTGTTCGAACCGGTTCCGGCAATGACCGGCACCCGCCGACGGACCACCTCGACCGTCAACTCAATCACCCGCTCATGCTCACCATGCGAAAGGGTGGCTGACTCACCGGTGGTGCCGCAGGGGACAATGCCGTTGGTACCATTGGCGATCTGCCACTCGATCAACTCGGCCAACGCGCGCTCGTCGACCTTTCCCTGTCGGAACGGCGTCACAATCGCGACAAGAGACCCGGTAAACATACTCACTCCGTTAGGTTGAGGAACGACGGAATTCTCTCACCTCGCACGAGGTCGTCGTACGTTTCGCGCTCCCGGATGACGTGAAATTCTCCGCCCTTGACGAGTACTTCCGGTACACGAGGCCGAGAGTTGTAATTCGAGGCCATCACGAAGCCATAGGCTCCGGCGCTCATGACCGCCAACAACTCGCCTGGTTTGATGCCCGGCAACGATCGATCCTTCGCAAGGAAATCCCCCGATTCGCAGACTGGCCCGACGATGTCCACCGTCCGTTTAGTCCGACGGACTGCTTCTTCCTGCACGGGGCGAATTTCGTGGTAGGCACCGTACAAGCTTGGTCGAATCAAATCGTTCATGGCGGCGTCGACGATGACGAAATTCTTCGTCTCACCGGTCTTTTCGTACAGCGCTTTTGTCACCAGGATGCCGGCATTCCCCACGATGACGCGGCCCGGCTCCATCACGAGCGTGACCCCCAAGCCTTCCACGAGCGGTGAAATCGCATCCGCGAGATCCTGCGGCAAAGGCGGTTTCTCCTCGGAATACGTGATACCCAGCCCTCCGCCGATGTTCAGGTAGCGGATGTTGATTCCGTGGCTTTTCAGCGTATCAATGAGCGCCACGACCTTTTTTAGCGAGTCGACAAACGGTGTGACCTCGGTCAGTTGAGAGCCGATGTGGGCATGGACGCCTACGACGTCGGTATGGCTCAGTGAAGAGGCCAATTTATATTCTTCCAGCGCCCGGTCCGATGCGATGCCGAACTTGCTTTTTTTCATCCCCGTCGAGATGTAGGGGTGGGTTTTCGGATCCACGTCCGGATTAATCCGCAACGCAATCCGGGCCTTCGTGCCGACCGAGGCGGCCACGTCGTTAATCGCTTGGATCTCAGCCGGTGACTCGACATTGAACATGAGGATGTCGGCTTTGAGCGCGTCACGGATTTCATCCGGCGATTTGCCGACGCCGGCAAAAACGATTTTAGACGCCGGCACTCCGGCTTTGAGGGCACGGAACAATTCGCCTCCCGACACGATGTCCGCACCGCTGCCTTCCTTTGCCATCATGCGAAGGATGGCCAGATTCGAATTGGCTTTCATCGCAAACGCGATGACATGCGGGATACTCTTGAAGGCATTGTCATAGGCATGGAAATGCCTGAGGAGTGTCGCGTGGCTATAGATGTAGCAGGGAGTACCCAGTTCCTTCGCCACGCGGCTGACCGGGACCTGCTCGCAGCATAATTCACCGTGGTGATATTCGAAACTATGCATCTCGTCATTTCCTTATGCTAGTTCAATGGTTTCAACCCTAAATGTTCTATCGTATCCCCACTGGCTGTGAGGGCGGCAAGTCAATGTCATGCATCCCTAGCGTCGGGTCCGGTTCAACCGAGTCTGCCGTCCGCCGTTCCGTCTCAAGGGCATGCTGCCGCTTCTGTTTGTCGATCGTGGGCGCAACTCCGACAGTTTCCGGCGGGACAGGAGATCCCACCACTCCGCAAGAAACCAAGAGTTCAGCCGACGCAAAAAGGACAAAAAGGACCAATACCCTCATGACAACAACCGCTCAAGCTCCTTGATTCGCTGCTCAACCCGTCCACGGGCGGTTCCGCCGATTTGTCCCTTGTGATCGAGTGCCGCCGCGGTCGTCAGCCGGGAAAACACATCCTTTTCGAACCGTTCGGAGAATGTCCGCAACTCTTCAAGTGAGAAATCCGTAAGCTCACGCCCTTGATCCAGCGCCGCCCGGACGATTCGTCCGGTGATCCCGTGCGCTTCGCGGAAAGGTACGCCCCTCATCACCAAGTAGTCGGCAAGTTCCGTGGCGAGCAGCCCGCCGCCTTGCAACGAGCGCGTCAGGGCCGCTTGGTTGACTTTCACCCGGCGCATCAATTCGGTCATCACCTGAAGGGAGCCCGTCACGGTATCAAGGGCGTCAAAGAGCGCCGGTTTATCTTCCTGTAGATCTCGATTATAACTTAGCGGCAAGGCCTTGAGCAGAGTCAAGAGGCTGACGAGGTGACCGTAGACGCGCCCGGTTTTCCCGCGGACCAGTTCGGGGACATCGGGGTTCTTCTTCTGCGGCATCATGCTGCTGCCGGTGCAGAAGGCATCGGGCAGATCGACGAATTGAAACTCCTGCGAGGCCCACACGATCAACTCCTCACTGAGCCGAGACAAGTGCATCATCACGATCGAGAGAGCCGATGCCACTTCAATCATGAAATCGCGATCAGACACCGCGTCCATACTGTTCTGGGTGACGGCCGGAAAACCTAGCAATTCAGCGGTGTATAACCGATTCACTGGATAATTCGTACCGGCCAAGGCTCCGGACCCGAGCGGCATGACATTGAGTCGGCTTCTGGCGTCACGGAGTCGTCCTTTGTCCCGCTCGAACATCTCCACATAGGCCAACAGATGATGGGCGAGCAGAACCGGCTGGGCACGCTGCAAGTGCGTATACCCGGGCATCGCGACGGTGCGATTGGCACCGGCTTGGGCCACCAATACGCGTTGAAATTCCACGACTCGCTCATGCAACCGGTCCAACTGCGTCCGCAAATATAAGCGAACATCCAACGCCACCTGATCATTTCGGCTGCGACCGGTGTGCAGCTTGCCCCCCAGCGGGCCGATCAGCTCGGTCAGGCGCCGTTCAATCGCCATGTGAATATCTTCATCATGCGGCAAAAAGGCGAATCGTCCACGCTCCAACTCTCGCTTGACCGATTCCAGCCCGCGAAGGATCGAGCGTGCTTCCTTGTGCGTCAAGACCCGGGCCTTCTCGAGAGTTTTACAATGGGCGATGCTCCCCAAGATATCTTCGTCATAGAGCCGGCCGTCGACCGTCACGGAACGGGTAAACGCTTCAACGACCCGATCGGTCTTTTCCCGAAACCGGCCGTCCCAAGCCTTCTGTCCGCCATTGGACGACTTCGGATGATGCCTACGAGTGGTCATCGGAAGGAGACCTTCTTTCTCTGCGCGCGGATCTTCAGTCGTAACGCGTTCAAGCGAATGAAACCTTCTGCATCTTTCTGGTTGTACACTTCGTCTTCTTCGAACGTGGCGATGTCGAGTCGATAGAGCGATTGCTTCGATTTGCGTCCTGCCAGCCCGCAGCTGCCTTTGTAAAGTTTGACTCGGGCGATGCCGGTGACATCCTTCTGGGCTTCATCGATCGCCCTCTGGATCATTTCACGTTCAGGGCTGAACCAATACCCGTTGTAGATCAGGTCTGCAAACCGTGGAATCAAGCTGTCACGGAAGTGGAGGACTTCACGATCCATCGTCAAGGACTCGAGCCCGCGATGAGCGACGTGGAGAATCGTTCCTCCCGGCGTTTCATAGACTCCGCGCGACTTCATTCCCACGTAGCGGTTTTCCACCAGATCGACACGGCCGATTCCGTGTGCGCCGCCCAACTTGTTGAGATGAGCCAGCAAGGCCGCCGGACTCATCTTCTTGCCGTCGACGGCGACGGGATTGCCCCTCACATACTCGACCTCGACTTCTTGAGGTTTGTCCGGTGCGTTTTCCGGGGATACGGTCATCTGAAAGATTTCATCCGGTGGCGACTCCCATGGATCCTCAAGAATGCCACCTTCATAACTGATGTGAAACAGATTCGGGTCCGTGCTGTAGGGCTTGGCCTTGGTCGCGGTCACCGGAATGCCGTGGCGCTCGGCATACTCGATCAGCTCCCGACGGGAGCGCATGGTCCACTCCCTCCAAGGCGCGATGATCTTCAAGTGAGGCGCAAGCGCCATATAGGTCAGTTCGAAACGCACTTGATCATTGCCCTTCCCTGTGGCGCCGTGCGACACCGCCTCGGCTTTTTCCTTGAGGGCGATTTCGGCCTGCCGGCGAGCGATCAGCGGACGGGCGATCGAGGTTCCCAGAAGATAGCTGCCCTCATACATCGCATTGCCGCGCAACATCGGGAATACATAGTCCTTGACAAAGGTCTCCCGGAGATCCTCGACGTAGACCTTCTTGACGCCAAGCGCTTGAGCCTTGGCCTTGACGGCTTTCAGATCCTCCCCCTGGCCAAGGTCGGCGCAAAACGCGATGATCTCGGCCTGATACGTTTCCTGCAACCACTTGAGGATGACCGAGGTATCCAACCCTCCGGAGTAGGCCAGGACGATTTTCTTGATCGGTTTCGGTGTCATAAGAAGTCCTATCGTGGGTCTTTCCTTCGACTGAGAAGTTGCGTCAGAATCGCCTTTTGCATGTGCAGGCGGTTTTCCGCTTGATCGATGACGACGGATTGTGGACCATCCAGCACCTCGGCGGCAATCTCTTCACCGCGATGCGCCGGCAAACAATGCATGACGATGGCATCGGGTTTCGCGCGTTGCAGCAGCCGCTTGTTCAATTGGTACGGCGCGAGCGTTCGCAGCCGTCTGGCCTGCTCCCGCTCGCGGCCCATGCTGATCCATACGTCGGTATACACCACATCCGCTTCCTTGACCGCCACATGGGGATTCTCCAGCACCTCGATGGACGCGCCGGTGGTCTGCCCCTCCATCCTTGCATGATCGATGACTCGCTGATCAGGCTGGTAGCCGGAAGGGCACCCGATGACGATGCGCATGCCCATCTTGGCGCCTGCTTCGATGAGAGAATTCGCTACGTTGTTTCCATCTCCGATATAAGCAAGACTGAGTCCTTTGAGTCGGCCCTTGAACTCTTGGATCGTCATCATGTCGGACAAGGCCTGACAAGGATGACTATGGTCTGTCAGTCCGTTGATCACCGGCATCGTGGCTTCTGTCGCCCATTCTTCGACAATTGAATGGTCATAGGTTCGAATCACGATTCCATCCAGATAGCGGGACAAGACGCGCGCCGTGTCGGAGACTGTTTCTCCGCGCGAGAGTTGAATGTCGCTCATGGGCAGCACGAGGGCATGGCCCCCCAGCTGGTTCATGCCCGCTTCGAAGGACACGCGCGTCCTTGTCGACGGCTTTTGAAATAGCAGGCCCAATGTCTTCCCACGGAGCAGCCGATGGGGGATCCCTTGGCGCTGTTTCTTCTTCAATGTCCCGGCCAAACGCATCAAGTCGAGGACTTGCCGCCGCGGCATCGTCGCGACGTCGAGCAAATCCTTGGCATAGTGCAAGCTGTCGCTTTTCCGTCGAACTGGTATAGCCATCAGTGGTGTGAATCTCTTCCCGTCGTCTGACGCTGGTTGAACAGAATGCCGAGAAGGTCGATGAGCTTGTCCACCTCCGGCTGTGTGATCACCAGAGGCGGCACGAAGCGAAGCACCCGCTCGGTTGCGGCATTGATCATCATGCCCCGGGCCAGTGCATCGGACACCACCGCTCGGGCGTCGACTTCCAATTCCATGCCTTGCAACAGGCCGAGGCCGCGCACATCTTTCACGATACGATGGCGATCTTTGCAGTCCGCCAATCCCTTTGCGAAGTACTCGCCCATGCGCCTCGCTTGATCCAACACTTTCCCTTCCAGGAGCACGCGGCAGACCGCCAGTGCGGCGGCACAGGCCAGGGGATTCCCACCGAACGTCGAGGCGTGAGAACCGGGCGTAAAGGCGGCAGCCACCGACTCTATGGCGAGGCAGGCTCCGATCGGCACTCCTCCGGCCAGGCCTTTGGCCAGGGTCATGATATCGGGTTTCACGCCGAGTTGCTCATGGGCGAAGAAGGTTCCGGTTCGTCCCATGCCGGTTTGAATTTCATCGAAAATGAGCAAGATGTCTCGATGTGTACAGAATTCACGAAGGTTTTTCAGATAATCCCTGTCGGCGACATACACGCCGCCTTCCGCCTGAATCGGTTCCAGCATGATTGCCGCGGTTTTCTCATTGACCATGGATTCAATCGCCGCGAAATCATTGAACGGCGCATGGGCAAAACCCGGCATCAGCGGCTCGAATCCTTTCTGAACCTTCTCCTGTCCCGTGGCGGTGAGCGTGGCCAGCGTTCGGCCATGGAACGAATTCTTCATCGTGATGACTTCAAATCGGTCCGGTCCATGCCGATCATGGGCGTACCGTCGTGCGAGCTTAATCGCCGCTTCATTGGCTTCCGCACCGCTGTTGCAAAAGAACACGCGGTCGGCGAACGAATGGTCCACCAGCAGGCGCGCCAGCTTCACTTGAGGCTCGGTGTAGTAGAGGTTGGACGTATGGATCAGTTGAGCGGCCTGGCGTTGAATGGCCTGAACCAGGTCGGGATGACCATGCCCCAACACATTGACGGCAATGCCGCCGACGAAATCGATGTACTCTCGCCCCTCCAAATCGTAGACCTTCGCGCCGCGCCCACGTACGATCGAAACCGGTTGGCGACTGTAGGTCTGCATCAAATATTTGGCGGCATCGTCTTTCAGCTCTTCGGTCGGCATAATGACGTATCCCCTTAAGAAAGAAAGGAAAGCTAGCACAGGCGCACGGGGAAGAGCAATAAGTGGAGGAGTCGGGAACAGCTTCCGACGCATGACTCACGGTTCCGGAATCAATCATGCGCGATAGGGCGTCTTCTCCAGTGACGAATGTGGTAAGCTGCGGCGCCATGACGGTGTGCAGCCAATGTAACCAACCGAACTCGGAGGAGGCCAATTTTTGCCATCACTGCGGCGCCAAGCTGACTGGCGCCACGGTTGCCGCCGAGACCGCTCCTGAGCCGTCCCCTGCCCGGCCGGCTCAGGACGATGAGACGCTGTGGCGACAGTTCATCGGCTCGAACGCTGACCACTATCTCACTGTGTTCAAGAAATTTTCGTCCGACGGCCAGCCACGATTCGCTCTCTCCTGGAACTGGCCGGCATTCCTGTATATCTCCTTCCTGTGGTTCCTGTACCGGAAGATGTACTTGCACGCGTTCGTCTACGCGGTCGGTCCGATGGTTTCCACGTATCTCACGGGAGATTTTTCCGCCGGCATCGTCTGGAGCATCATGGCCGGAGCCACCGCGAATTATCTCTATTATTGGCATTGCCGAGAGCACATCGGGGAAATCAAGAAAGCCGGCCGAATGGATCGCGCCGCACAAGAAACCGCGCTCAAGGAGGCGGGTGGAGTACAGCCGTATGTCGTCTGGGTCGGCGTGTTCTTCTACCTCATCTTCCTCGCGACACTGGTGAAGATGATTCAAGAAGGGCCGCCCGATCCGGATAAATCGCCTGGTCGACCGGCGAAGCAAGCAGTCAGGCTGCAGCAGGCTTGACTTGGCATGGTCGTTCAGTATTCAGTAATCCTTAGTTAAGGGGCGTCATGGAAATGGCAAAGGATGCGCGATGGCACGATTAGTGTTGCTTCGTCATGGGGAATCCCAATGGAATCTGGAAAACCGGTTCACCGGGTGGGTGGATGTGCCGCTTTCTCCTAAAGGTATGGAAGAGGCCAGGCAGGCCGGTGAAAAACTCCGTGGGTTTACGTTCGACCGAGCCTTCACCTCAGTTCTCACCCGCGCCAATGAAACATTGAGAATTGTGTTGGAAGTGCTCGGACAAACGACCGTTCCCATTGAGAAAGACAAGGCGTTGAACGAACGGATGTACGGAGACCTCCAGGGCTTGAACAAGGCCGAAACCGCCAAGAAGTACGGTGATGCGCAAGTGAAAATTTGGCGGCGAAGCTATGATGTGAGGCCGCCCGGCGGAGAAAGTCTGAAAGATACGGCTGAGCGGACGTTACCGTATTACGAGAAAATGATCAAGCCGCACCTGTTGAAGGGTGAAACCATCATCATCGCGGCGCACGGCAACAGTCTTCGTGCGTTGGTGATGGAGCTGGATCGATTATCCAAAGAAGAGGTGTTGGAACTCAATATTCCAACCGGTGTGCCCCTTCTGTACGAATTTGACGACATCGGGAAGGTGTTGTCACATCGCTATCTATGAACGAAGGAGCTTATCCCACCGCGTCGAGTAACCGGCCGTATTCCGCAGCCGGCGCATAGTCGATCAACAGCACAAGGAGTTTTTCTCGATCTTCCGGGGAAATGATCCCCTCATCTTCCATCAGGGACGCCGCTTCTGCGCAAATACCCATGTGATTGATACCTTCCTGATCCACGAGACACGCGTATCGCTTGCACCGTTGGGTCAATTCCGGTTGATACTCGCTCCAAGTGCCTGGCCCCAGCCGGCCGGAGTTCCACCACTCGTTTTGGATCGTCTCGAACAGCGTCTGCTTGATCGCAGGCCGGTACTTGGTCGGGATATGGGCGTCGATCGCCGCTAAGACCCAATAGAGATTCAACGATAAAATTTCACGCGCCATCCGCTGGATGGTGGAATCAGAGGTATCGATCCCATATTCCTCGAGTTGAGAGACGGCAATGGGGTGCGGCATGGTCCGGAACAGGGCGGCTGCAGCTTCGGCAGGAGTCATGGGCGGTCTCGTATCGTCGGAAGCATACTGCACCGCTTGTTTCACCATCAAGCAGTAGCTTGAACGCATCGTCACAGGTCATCTGAGAGTCAGGGAGGCCAATGTCGAACTCTTGAAAAAAACACTGGCATGGGCATTCCACACCGAGTAGGAGAGAGCAGAAATAGATCCATGGAGAAAACCTTGCAGCCCTGTTGCGTCAGCTCCAACTTGTCCGGCTGACACAGTCGGCATGTCGGTGGAACGAACGAGAAACGCACTTTAGCGAGGGCGATGCCGTCACCGTGATGTGTGGCAGGTGTGCGATCGACAGGACCATGCCGGCCATGGTTGGCCGACATGGTCGTCTGTTCAAATCAGCGATTCGCGACTTTTTGAATCATCCCGCCGTATTGGGATGTGCCTCGGGTGTTGCCGGACGTTTGTCCGTCTTTTTCACTGACGGAGGCGATCGGCTGGGGTGATTGGATCACGATAATTTCGACCCGCCGGTTCTTGCTCCGGCCTTCTTCCGTGTCGTTGGTCGCGATGGGTTGGGAGTCCGCGTACCCGACGGCCCTGACCCGGTCTGAGCCCAACCCGCCTTTGATCAGCGCTCGGCTTGCATTTTCTGCGCGTGCCCGAGACAGTTCAGTATTGTCCTTGAACGGTCGACGAGGATCGTACTTGACCGGTATGCTGTCTGTATGTCCGGCCACTTCGACGCTCTCGGGACGGAATTTACGCAAGGCCACGCCGATTCGCTTGACTAAGGAAGCCCCAGACGGCGTCATGGTCACTCGGCCTTTGCCAAACAGTTCGCCGGACGACAACGCCAGCGTGAGTTTGTCGCCGCGCTGCTCCAATACCACGGTGCCTCGCTTGAGTTCCTCCTGGAGGGCGGCCATCAACTTCTCATTGGCCTTGGTCAGGTCCGCTGTAGCGCGCGCCGCCGTGACGGTTTGCCGAGGAGCGTTCTTGCTGGAGGGATCCTGCTTCGCCAACTTCGGCAAGCTACGTCCTAGGCCGGCGAGTATTTGCTTGGCCTGGGCGAGCTGCAAGTTTCGAGCGGCCAGTTCCCGATCCATGGTGGTCTTGGCCAGCTGGAACTCTTGCTCTTTCGCCACCAACTGCAGGTCTAGGTCCGCGATACGTTGCATGGCCGTATCAAGCTGGTCGTTGTTGGTCGCGAACTGTCGCTCGATGTCGAGGACTTGCTGTCTGGCAAGCTCCAGACTGCTTCTCGTCCGATTCAATTCCTGCGACATTTGCTGATGGGTATCTCGTTGGGTACAGAGACCTGCCAGTTCCTGCTCCTTTTGATTCAGCTGCGCTTCCAACGCTTCGGCGCGAGTCTTTTCGGCAGTCGCCTGATTCGTGGCTGCAGCCGTTTTCTGTCGCAAAAGAGCCAATTCCCTTTCTTTGGCCGTGAGCTGTTGTTGGAGTTGCTCCAAGCGCGCCTTTTCTTTCTCAGCTTCCGCGGTTTCTTTGTCGGCTTCCAGAACCTGGCCCTGAGGAGGGTCGATTGTAATCGACGTCATCGGAGTGATCGACGGAGTGATCGACAAAGCCGATGAAGTCGCCGGAGCGGTCTCTTCGCTGTCGACTTTATGGGCGTACGCTCCTCGCCCATTGTCCGGTTGAGTGTGCCGAACCTCCGCCGGTCTTAAGAACCCGACGAGCATGGCCAGAAGAGCACCTTGCCCATTGTCTGATTGAACGGCGGCCGTTTGGCTATGGGCACTGGACTGGGTGGCCACGGCCAGACTGGATTCCGGTCCATTCATCACCGCAAGGGTGAAGAGAAAAGCGAAGACGATTGGCTTCATCATCATGTCTCACCTCACTGAAAAAGAATAAGTGGCGGCTATTCTTCAAGAAGTTCAAGAACCCAAAATTTCGAGAATCCAAAGGCATTAGATCCACTCTTTCCTGTTCATACGGCACCCCGTCCGCGAAGAAAACAGAAGAAAGCGCTCCGACTAATACACTGGAACTAATGCTTGATACGTTCTCTTGAAATTACGGTTGGTATTAGAAATTTCTACTATGACCTATACGCCGTCCGGCGCCACTTTGCAACTGTCGAGTTTCGGGTGCGATGATACCAGCAAGGCAGGTAGGCGTGACGGTGGTTCGATTCAGTGACTTGACCTGAGGCAATACGTAAAGTAATGGTACGTACGGAGATCAAGCACACCACACCTAGTGTTTGGTCTGATGAACATCTGAGAGAAGCATCGTTCTACGTTTCTACTCTCCGGGATTTCGATAACCTCCGTCCGGATAGCGCCGTCGATACGTTCCGATAATGGCACATAGCTGCCCTCCTCCTTCCCGCTGGATCTGTTCAGATACTGTGAATCGAAAGTGATACGCCACGCGTAGTGACTCCTTGGCGAAACAGCAGGGCAATCACCGAAATTCACACGCTCTAGGAAATTTTTCACGGCACGATCTTTGTACCTACGCTTAAACGTTACGTCACTTTCGAGTGAACTAGCTCTCGCAGGATGGCAAGGCCAGCATATGTTTCTCCTGGCGACTTCGGGCGCTGGAGTAGGGGAAACGAAATGCGAATAGCCGTATCGACCGTCGCGCTCTAGTAGCATTCCTAGTTGTTTGTAAGCCTTTGTTATGCGATACGTTCAAATCCATTCCATCGATCAGAGATGTTTAGGTGTGCAAGTGGAGAGCACACGAAGGAGGACCTTATGCTCACAGTCAAGAGCCCGTTCGTTCAGCAGACGTTGGCGGCGATTACCCTCGTCCTCGTTCTTGGAGCTCTCTCGATGATCTGGCCGGGCATCATTGCCCTCGTTCTCGGTGTATTCCTGCTGCTCCAATCCTTCGGTGCCGAACAGGAGATTGCGGTACTGTTTTGGACCGAGGTTGACCATTTGCCGATCATTCTCGCCACTTTTCGGCGCCCCGGTCTTCCGGCGATGTTTTCGTGACGCGTTCGAGCGGTGCCTGCGTCACTTAAGCACACTTTTCTGGGAGCCGGATCGGCTCGGTGCTAATGATTCACGACGCAGAGTCTCCATTCGTACGAGAAGTCGAGACACGCCTGCCTATTATCCACCGGATGTGTCTGTCACATGCCTCGCTCTCGTGGGTATCGTGCGGCGTGAGCCGGTTTGCCACAAGCCGTGAGGAACAAAAGGCGATCGGAAAGGGTTTCGCAGAGGCTTTCAAGCGAGCATCGGCAAATAATCGGCCTAGGATTGGACGAGATCTCCATACAAGGGAGGGACAGCAATGACAATATATAAGCATTTCACGGCAATTTGCGTTGGTTTCGCAGCATGGTCTTGGTTCACCGTGGGTGCAAATGGGCAGGAGGGGCAACCCACGCCACCTCAAAATACCAGCCGTCCAGCCGCCGTCGTGTCGACGAGCGACATCCCCTGGCATGACTTAACGTGGGTGGAACGACGCTATAAGATCGAGGCGATGCGCTTTAAGGCTCGAGACGAAACCGGCATCGACTGGCCTGGCAGCGATGAGGTAATGGTCGGCGTTTCCGACATGGAAGGCTATGCACATTCCAATGAGATCGGCGACATCGATTCGGGAGACACGCACCGCTTCGACCCCGAGAAAAGCTGCATCGTTGCCGTGCGTCCCGGGGAGGTCATTCTGGGCGAGACATCGCTATGCGACGACGTGGGGAGACCTGCGCCACTGAATTTTCGGGTCGAGCTCTGGGAGCAGGATTTTCCTTACCCGTCTTTTGGGTTTGAGAACTATGTTTGTAGCGACTCAACAAAACATCACTACACAGGTCACTGTTTACACGAATACTATGATGGCGATGACTTCATCGGCAGTGCCCAGGTCGACCTATCCATCCACGACCTCGAAATAGGACTGCCCAATGTCGGCGATGAATATATCGAAACCATCGTGCTGAAACCTTGCAGAGGCGCCGACGTGTGCGATGTAACATATGGTCCGGACTACAGCTTCACCTACCGCATCACGCGTTTACCGGACGTGAAGATGGGGCTGCACGGGGTGCTGACCGAAGCGATGCGCAAGATCGGCGCACGCTCGGAACTCGAAGCGATCGCCGCCGGATTACGGGCCTTACGTGCGCCGAGCCCACGCAAGGTTGAGTCGGAGGGAGGTGCGATGCCCATCAAACGTTAACGGCTGCCGCTGTTGTAATGGTTCGGATTGGACTGCCAGGAGTCTTTTATTGCGCGAAGTCATGTGTGTTTCGTTTTGTCTGTTGCATGATTAGGAACCGAATGACTGGAACCTGGTGCGTGCTATCGCCCGTTTCCATCGAGGCTGCGGATCAACACGGCGCGGCCATGACGGTCGAGCCAAGCCTGAATGCGATCGCCCACATGGGCCGGTCGGTCGATCTTGGTATTCTCATCATGCGGAATACGGATATCCCGATCTAGAGCATCGCGAATCAAATACGCGCCTCCCTCAAGTGCCTGCACTTGGCCACTCACTGACGTGGAAGACGGCTGCCCGGCGCATAGAGCCACACGTTGCTGCTCACCCAAGGTTCCGGACACAATCCCCATCCCGAGATATTCCTGCTGCGATGAATGTTCCTGTACGGTAGTCTGAACACAGCCTGTCGGAACGATGAGCATGGCAGGCAGCAACACGGCATGTCGGCAAGCGGTGAGGACTGACATCATGGGTTATACCTCCGTATGTTAACGATGGGAGTTGGTGACAGACAGGTGAGATGCACACTGTGTCATCACTATTCCACGTAGAGACGTACGGCTCAAGACAATGAGGGAAATCCAACTGCGGGGAGATGCAGTGTCAGGCACCGGGGCCAATAATCGGAGAAAGGACCTTATGACCCAGAAGTGAGGCGGGAGTCATTTCTCATGGGGCGTTCGCGATTCGTGTCACAGCGAGTTCACGCCGCTTTGGCAGGACGCCAGCGGAGACCGACGTTCACGAGTTCCTGCAATAGGTCCTTATATTGATAGTCGACTTTTTTTGCCGAATCGGCAAAGTCTTCATCTTCTGCGATTTGGGGGTTGGGATTGGCTTCTAAGACGTAGAGTTGTCCGTCAGCATCCATTCGCATATCGATCCGAGCATAGCCGCTGAGTCCAAGTGCCCGATAGACACGTTTCGCCAAATCTTGAATCTCTGCGGTCTTGCCATTTGGCAAACTGTTCGCTTCGCGAGACGTAATGCCGTACTTCTGCTGATACTTGCGGCTCCATTTGACGCGCTCGGTCGCGATACGTTTGGCATCCTCCGGCAATTTGTCCATAATGAGCTCCCACACGGGCAACACCTGTAACTGTCCATTGCCGATAACGCCCACATAGAACTCGCGACCTTCGACATATCGTTCGATCAGCGCCCCACTGCCGACACTATTGTGGATGAACGCCACGCGCTCACTTAGTTTGTCGTCGTCCTCGACGATCGAGGCTTGGGAAATACCCAATGAGGCTTCCTCACAGACCGATTTGACGATCAACGGGAAGGACAGCCATTTCGGCCGCTTTACCGTCCGTCCGTGTGGGACTTCGATGAATTCGGGATACGGGATTCGGTGAAAAGACAGCACCTTCTTCGTGAGCGCTTTGTCTCGGGCCAACATCAGCCCGCGCGGGTTGCATCCGGTGTAGGGGAGGCGCAGGAGTTCGAGGTATGACACCACATGCTGATCATAGACGGCCACGCCGTCGAACTCTTCCAAGAGATTAAAGGCGATATCCGGCTTCCAGTTCTCGATGGCCGAGTGAATCACCTCGAGATCGCTCTTCACTCCCAGGGGGTACACCTCGTGACCCAGTTTCTTCAGTGTCGAGACGACGTCATATTCCGTCCGCCACGCAACCGACTTGAGGTCGTGACCGTTCACTTGATCCGGTGGCACGAGATCCTTGTGCATGAGAACGAGCACCCGCAACCGCTTCATAAAGCCACCCGATGCCGTCCACTACGCAGAAAGTTCATGGTGTGTACGGTCAGAAGGATGGTGAAATCGAGCTTGGCCTGTTCTTCAGCCACGGGTACCCGGAGGTTCAATTCCCGGCATCGCCTGATCATATCCTCGAGCACCTGATCGATCGTATATTGGTACTCACCGGTCCAACTCGCCACCTTTCGGCGCACTTCTCTGCGAAAACGGTTCAAGAAGGTTGCGGCACATGGCTTGTTGGCATGGTTCGGCATGGTGGAGAACAGGCGCTTCAAGTCCGGATCGTACTGCGACTGCCGCTCGATGCCATAGTGTCTTCGTTTCCGGTCATAGTGCTCATGAAGGGTTGTCTTTAAACTGGAAAGTGGATCGACTTCTTCGTGAGTGGTCACGAATGGAGAGACCCCGCGAAGCTCCTTCATAAGCCCATCGACGTACCTCAGCTTCTTGAGTACGGGCCAGCTCCGGTACCGCTCCTCCCATAAGGAGTCCGGCGTCAGCCAGACGGCGAAGGTTTCGGCAAAGTCTTCGTCCGGGTGGCTTTGGGCGTACCATAAGTCCAAGTGGCGGACGAAGCTTCGGCTATAGGGCCGGGGTGAGTAGTACATCGGGTATCGTTGCGACGACTTCCCAAAAACAGCCTGGCGGGTTTTGCGTCGGCGGATCTTGTAGGCATTTTCGATCGCGTGCCCCGCTTCGTGACGAAGGATGCGCAGGCACCATTCCATCGTTCCACCTTCCACTTCCAACATTTGAGACTGCTCGAGTCTTGCGAGGCGAGGGTGGGCCAGATAGAAGGGGATAGCGATGCCCGGCACTCCATCCGGAGTGAACCACTCGTTGGAAAGCCAAAAATGGGGGCGGAACAATAGTCCACGGCTTTCCAGTTCGCGAATCAATTCAGCGATGGGTTGCTCGAGGAATCCACCCTTGAGCCCGAGGTGAAGATCACGCATGGAGAGTTCCAATAGAACATCATCGGACCAGGAGGACCATTTAGGATCATCCTGGCCGATGATGGGAGTCTTCAGAACGTCGGAGCCCGTACGGTCCATGAAAGCCAAGCCTCTAAAATGCGCTTATTTTCCCGTCATAAAAAATATAGCATGCAGACTTCGCTTTGCCGGTGAGACGTTTCTCGGGAAGGGAAGGAGATTGACGAGCAAAAAATTGTACAAACAGTTCGAGTTTGAACCGAACTTAGGGCTTGAATGACCGCGGGGTTCCCTGAATCCGCGGGAGTCGGGCCATGAGCGCCGGCATGGATTCCCAAATGTGCTCGATAACCTGCGCCACATACGCCCGTGCTTCGGTGATATTACGCTCCCAATCAGAGAGAGCTTCGTGCAGATCAAGGATCGGGACTTCTTTGTCGAACGCGATTTCCTGGAAGAGCGGAGCGATCAACCCGAATTGTTTCTCGATGAACCTCTCGGTGACCCATTCCCATGGCGATAATGAGATCATGCCGGTCGATCAATCTTTGGTCAGCCGTCGCGGATATGTGCAGATGGATCGGCAGTCATGCTTCGAAAGACGTTGCTGGTACACCCGAAGAGGACCGATTGCACCATTGACGGCACGTAGGCGGTTCGTTCAACCTTTTTCCAACTGGACCATCGACAGGACGGTAATGGGGCCGCTACAATCCCGCCATGATCGTCCCGCAGACGTCAATATCAATGCCTAAATTAGACGAAGCAACGGAGAAGGTCCAAACTCGCCTCTGCCGACTGGTGGGGCAGGCCGTTGCCGACTATCGCCTGATTGAAGAAGGCGACAAGGTGATGGTGTGCCTGTCCGGCGGCAAGGACAGTTATGGTTTACTGGACATTCTGCTCGTCTTGCAACGCCGAGCGCCGATTCGTTTTGAGGTGGTGGCCGTCAACCTCGACCAACGTCAACCCGGTTTTCCGGAACATGTGCTCCCTCAGTATCTGACGAGCCGCGGAATTGCGTTCCATATTGAATCCCGTGATACCTATTCCATCGTGAAGCGACTCGTCCCCGAAGGGCAGACGACGTGCGCGTTATGTTCCCGCTTACGACGCGGCCACCTCTATCGCATTGCGACTGAGCTGGGCGCCACGAAGATCGCGCTCGGTCATCATCGCGACGACATTATTGAAACTTTGTTCTTGAATCTGTTCTATACCGGCAAGCTGAAGGCCATGCCGCCGAAGCTGCGCTCCAAGGATGGGCGACATCTCGTCATTCGCCCGCTGGCCCTCGTCAAAGAAATAGACCTTGCGCGCTATGCCGAGCTGAGAGCCTTTCCAATCATTCCCTGTGATCTGTGCGGCTCTCAAGAGGATTTGAAACGAAAAAAGGTGAAAGCCTTTCTTCGACAATGGGAGCAGGAGTCGCCTGGCTGTACGGACAGCATCGCCGCGGCATTGACCAACGTTGCGCCATCTCTCTTGATGGACTCTCGTCTCTTTGATTTCGGATCCCTCTCATCAATGAGAAGCAATCAGTCCGAAGGCGATGCCTGGTTGGATCAAGAACCGGTTCCTCACTAAATGCAATCCGATCAAGTCTGTGCTGATCAGTGTCCTCCCATCTGTTTAATTCACTAATCCGTTCATTGATTGCATTGCCACGGGTCAGCACCGTGTCCCTACGTGTCCCTAAAGGACCGATCTGGGATCGGACCAGGGCTTTAACTAGTTTACACTGGAGCTAAACGCAGCATCATGGGCGGAACAGCATAGAGAATATGAAGAAAACTTCATCATCTTCTAATGCACTCTTCATATTCGAGGAGGAGAGTACATATGGGAGGAGGTGAAGATCCATGCCAACAGTGTTTTTCGTGGTGATCGCAATGGCCGTCATTGCAGGGACGATAGAGTGGGCGAGGTGGAGTTTCAACGCGAGTAAACGTGGCCGAATGGTTCCCATCCGTCGAGTCGTCAGTGTGTTCGCACTCCTTTCGGGTCTGCTGCCTGGCGTGGCGGGCGCACATGGCAATGTCACCCTGGAAGAAGACACCTGTATCCAACGAGTGGGAGGGAGTCTTATTCATTTCAATGCCTATCAACCTCAAAATGAGGCAAGAGCTCAATATTGTACGGATATCCCCGGTGAAGGCGACACGTTCCTCGTGGTGGATCTGGTCGATCCAAGCCTGCGTACCATGCCGGTGGGAGTGCGGGTTGTAAGGGGATTGAGCGAGGCCGCTGACGATCAGACAGTGGCCTACTGGCCACCCTCGATTCATCCGGACGGAGTGGTCAGAGGTGAAGCCAAGTTGGTTAAAGGACTCTACAAGTTCATTATCACCCCGGAAGGGCTCAGTCCTTCATCCTATTTGTTACGAGTACAGCAGTTTGATTACGCGACAATGACTCGGAAAGCCATCGGACCACTGACCCTTCTACTTCTTCTCATTATAATCGGCTACGAACTCTCGAAATCCAAGCGATGGAGGAGCCGGTGGGGTTCAGCGTAAATCATGTCATGAAAGCCCGCGCTGACGCGGAAGGTAAGTTTAACAAGGAGGTTTAACCATGGCGGCATCAAGCGATAGGGGATATGATATTTCGCAGTGGTACGACTCGAGACCGGCCAAGATCGGCTGGTTTTCGATGTTAGCAATCGGGGTGTTTTGGGTGCTGTACCAGCGGGCGTTCGGGTACTCGCACGGGTTGGACTCCATGACCCCGGAATTCGATTCGGTGTGGATGGGGTTGTGGCGGTTTAACATCATTGCGAACGCGCTGTTCTTTGCGGTGACCATCGGATGGATCTGGACCACGCGCGACCGAAATCTGGCCAATCTCGATCCGAAGCTGGAGCTGAAGCGGTACTTTTACTGGA
>LVWS01000010.1 GCA_002083365.1 Nitrospira sp. SG-bin1
TCAAGCACATGCGCGGATTATGGGCGAACGTGCCCCGGTTGCCGTACAGATCTTCATAGGTCTGGTGGTCATAGTTCTGTTCCACGCGCATGACCACGCCGTTGCGCACGAAGGCGCGTACACGACATGCGTGCGTATCGTTGGGGGAACAGACCCAGGTAAAGGAGGAATCGTAGCGATACTGGTCGTGATAGACCCGCTCCCACGACCGGTCGGGATAATCACCCAGCGGGTTCCCCACTTCGATGACGGGCTGCAATGCCGTCAAGGCCAGGACTTTGTCCGCCACAGCCGCAGCAGCGACAGTGCCAGCAGAGACCTTTAAGAATTGTCGACGTGACAGAAACATTGTGGATACCTCCTCAACGTTATGAACTTGAACGAGCCAGATTCCCCTGTTCAGTCTTCATATTTGACCGATACATACAAATAACAATATCGCGACTTCTAACTTCATTCCGAGTCAGAAGCCCACAACTTGAACTCCCAACTCTGCTCGGAGTCTTGTTAAAAAATTGGGGAGCATATAACAAACTCTCCCATATAGGGTTCCCACTAAGCCATTCGCAATATTTAAGCCATCTTGCCAGTTTAGAGTTCTTCTTAGTCTGGTCATTCTAAGTTATGGAAAACCGATAAATTATTGAGTTCATTTATTGGACTTTGGACATATCCATTGACAATTAGATGAGTAGTATCAGTAGCAGCTTTCTATCATTCAAATTCAGCCTGGAGTATGTGTTAAGACTGATTATGATTTATTATCAATGCTTTGAACTCAAGTCATCCTGACAATCTCTAGCCGCTACCATTATGTAACAGATTGATTGAAGTAACTCCTGATCATAAGTTGCGTCCTGGCTTGACAGCATCCGTAGAGCTCAGTACACTCCGCAACTCAAACCTTGCGAGCGGGAATAGCTCAGTGGTAGAGCATCGCCTTGCCAAGGCGAGGGTCGAGGGTTCAAATCCCTTTTCCCGCTCCATCGAGGTCATCTCCTCCAACAGATTTCCCAGACACTCTCACGATGTGCACGAAGGAGGGCCGCTTCTCCACTGAGTTACGGTTTGTCGAGAGCCATCAGGTCGCGAAGATGGCCTTCGGCGAGGGAGAGTTCTTCTCTGGTGGGGGATATCCGGCCGAATCGGGCTCGGCAATAGAGCTTTGTAATGGCTGCGACCGCGGAATTCGCCTCGGCCCACTTCGCTTGAGCGATGCAAACAAATTCGAGGGGTCCTGTGGCGGTGGGTTTTAAAATGCCTTTCCCAGCAAGATGTGTGACCATCTTTCCATAGAGTTGCACAATCACCTGCTCGTCGCGAGTCGTCTTTTTGCCGGCCATGCCCTTGGCCCAGGGCCGCTTGATTCCTATCCATGCGAGAATGGCAATGCCGACCAGCGAGGAGACCATCACAGCCGCCAAGGACTGTATCGTTCCTTGATATGCGTACTGGGTGATCCCGGTGAGCATCGCCATGAACGGGCTGAAGATCGCACCCATAGAATCGATCGCTTTGTTTGTGGCCGACGTACCCCCCGCTTTCAACTCCCGTACAACGGCAGCCTGATCGGCCGCACTGTACTGTACAAAAAATCGGCTCCACTGGAGCCTGATCCTATCCATCATTCGTTCCCACGCACGCCATACTGAAGACTCGCGGCCGCCGGTGGTCGAAGGGGGAGTCGGATCCATCGTAATCCACCCGGAATGAGGCAGGTGCACCTCCACCCAAGCATGGGCGTCCTGCTGTCTGACCAGATAGTAGTTACCGTATTCGTTCCATTCGGTGGCGAGAAACCCCGTGACGAGGCGTGCCGGAATTCCGATC
The DNA here is from genome assembly GCA_002083365.1 of Nitrospira sp. SG-bin1. Classification (NCBI taxonomy): domain Bacteria; kingdom Pseudomonadati; phylum Nitrospirota; class Nitrospiria; order Nitrospirales; family Nitrospiraceae; genus Nitrospira; species Nitrospira sp. SG-bin1. The sequence goes on from LVWS01000010.1 coordinate 1,831, forward strand.
GTCCGCAGCATGATCACCATGGCCGTAGCGTAGTGTTCGCAATACCCGGTCTTGCGAGTGAAGAGAAATTCCTCAAGCGGTTGGTTTTGCTCCGCCAGAGGTGCATCAAGGCTGTAACGGAAGTTGTGCGTCAGGAACGATAGGATCGCATTGGCTTTTTCATAGGTTGTGCGTTGGACGGCGGTAACTTCCTGAGCCAGGACAGCGATCCGCTCGGATTGTGCAGGAACTTGCAAAAAGTGTCTGGTGAACGATTCAGCGTAGGAACCGGGTTCCGAACCTAGATCGGCAGGTACTACCGGATTGGATCGGGATAAGACCGAATATTCGATCCGCGATGAACTGGGAAACGGAAGATAGACCGAACCGGTTCGGTCGAATTGGACGCTCGGAAGCCTTCCGCTGACCCTCTCTGCAAAAGGAGCTGCAAAGAGAACGGGGGTGTCCAGCGACTCTAAGAGGATGTTCTGGCGAATAGTTTCACCAATACGGGATAACGCTGGAGATCGACCACCGCGCAGGACAAACGTCCCGGTCGTGTCGTCGCTCACGCTCCGGCGGTAGTTCAGCCGGTTCGTCCAAGTCTTGCCGTCGTATTGGTCGAATGCGACGCCTCGCAGGTAAAACCGCCCCGCTTCATGCGGAGCCCCATCGACCAATTCGACTCGCATCACGACGCTGGGATCTCGCTTGATAGGTCCGATCTCTCCCAAGTTCACCGTTTCGGAGAATCCCGACGTGCGAATGTTCTCCCCCATGCCTTTTTGGTAGAACCCCACACTGGCTCGGGGAATCGTAAAGAAGATCACCAACGTCAGCCCAAAGGCAGCAACCGCCAGTCCATTGGCGAGCCAGAAGAGTTGCGGTGTCACCCAGCCGACCGATGCCGAAGGTTCCGGTTTGTTGGGGGCCCATATTGTATGGGTTTTGCTTTCCTCAGAATGTTTCGTCAGCTGAAACAACAGCAGCGTCCATACCCCGGCCAAAAGGTAGAGCAAGAAAATCGGAAGGTACCAGAGATCGGTCGTGAGCGACCCCGAAGCCAGGATCGCGACGAGACTGATGGCATAGAGATGCAGGTAGTCGCGACGAAGCCTGAGCGTGAACAGCTTGATGATCATGAGGACCATGAGGAAGTGAACTCCAGCCGGAAGGAGTTCACCTGAGACCCATAACATGTCCGCCAAAAACCCAAGAAAGCCGGCGATAACAAGAAGATTCCATCCGGCGACTGAGAGAGGCGTAACGCTGGCGAGTCCTCCATGCTCCCCTCCGACAGTAAGCAGGAGAGCCATGATCAACGCGACTCCGGTCAGCGCAACCAGCCAGCCCGGCAAACTGGCTCCAAGCGTCAACCCAACGAAGGACGTGGCGGCCAGACAAATCGACGTGAACCGAAGAGCCTGATCACACGGCATACGACGTTCCCGCGATGATCGTTCCATCAATCAAGATGGTGGGGTGTTCGGGTTTGATATCACTTGGCCCCCGCCAGGACTGCACGACGATCATCGTTCCCCCTTCGATCTCCCATGTGTCGCCCAGCAGTTCCTCCGTCACGGCAGACTCCGTGGATGGCGAGCACCGCTCGCAGAAGGCAAGCATTCGAAGAAGATCCCAGCGGTGGAGGTTGCCTTGCACAAATGGCGAGCGAGACGACCCCACGCGCAATTGGAGCGTATAACCGCTATGCGCCAGATGCTCGATGATGGAAGCCGCGAGGCGGACGGCTTGTTCGAACAAGGCATCGTGGCTCACTGGAGCGAGGGTCGGCAAATAAATGACGGCTCGACGTTGGTCTTCGGCTTCGGTCTCTCGGACCATCAATTGAGACGTTCGTGCCGTCGTCGGCCAATGAATCTTTCGCGAGTCATCCCCGGCTTGATACTGGCGCAAGTTGTACATGTCATTGCCCTGCCCCCGTCGGTGAACGCTCTGTTCTGGTCCGGCCGTGAAGAACCCCCGCAATAGGCCCTCGTCAATCGGCTTGATCTCTGGGCAGACAATGATCGTTTCTTCGATCGGGTAAAACGTCTGTTTCCTAAAGAGCCCGAACGGAAATTCCGTTCTGACGCAAACACCGTCCAACCTCAACCGACCACGCCGCGGAGCGACGAGTGAATACGACACCAGCTGGCTCGCGCCGGAAACGAGGTGGCGAATCTCCGCACCTCGATCCAGCGTCCGGCCGTCGCTGACATCAAGCACCTCCAATGAAAAGCTCGGGAGCCGCATTTTCCGGTTCTTCACGACCAGCGTGACGGTAGCCGGTTCATTGACGATGAGATGATCGGGAAGATGACGATGGAATTCCAACTGTCGCAGGCAGTATTCCGCCATGATTCCCGAGATCAGCACGAGGCTCAACATCATCGCGAGCAACAGATAGAAGAGATTGTTGCCGGTATTGACCGCCGCGATGCCGATCGCCAGGGTAAAGATCAGGAATTGAATGCCTTCTGCGGTCACACTCGTCGACCGATGGCGAAACAATCGGCGAAAGAAGGAGGGAGATTGAGGCAGCATGCACCACCAGCTCCGCGCCGGAACCCAACTTGCGCGAACCGCTTAGACAGGGACTGGCATCGCGTCGACCAAGTCCCGGATGATTCGCTCAGCTTGCTCGAAGCTTCGTTGACGCAACTCTTGCGTGCGAGCCACCATGATGCGATGGGACAACACGATCGGGGCCAGTTCCTTGATATCGTCCGGTAGACAATAGGTCCGACCGCGGACGAGTGACAACGCTTTGGCGGCCCGACTCAAGGCCAATGCGCCTCTGGTGCTCACCCCCAACGACAACAGATCCGACTGCCTCGTGCTTTGAACAATGGCCAAAAGATAGTCTGTAATGCTTTCTTCCATGAGAACGTGATCGACCCGTTCTTGGAGTAGGAGGACATCCTGGGCCGTCAGTAGGGGCTGTAGTTCTTCGGCCGGATGGAGCGATGGCCGGCGTTCAAGGACCTTTTTTTCTTCTTCCTGCGAGGGATAGCCGATGCGAAGCCGCATCAAGAAACGATCCAGCTGTGATTCCGGAAGAGGAAACGTGCCATGGTATTCGGCGGGATTCTGCGTCGCAATGACCATGAAGGGCTGGTTCAGAGGATAGGTCTTATTGTCGAAAGAAATCTGCGCTTCACTCATCGCCTCCAACAGACTGCTTTGTGTTTTCGGCGTCGTGCGATTGATTTCATCCGCAAGCACGATATTGGCGAAAATCGGGCCCGGCATGAACTCAAAGGCCTGCTTCTGACGATTGAAGATCGAGACGCCCACGATATCGGAGGGAAGGAGATCGCTCGTGAACTGAATGCGCTTGAAGGAGCAATCGAGCGATCGCGCCAAGCTATGCGCAAGCGTCGTTTTGCCGACTCCCGGTACATCTTCGAGAAGGAGATGGCCGCGCGCCAAGAGGGCGACGATGCTCATCTCGATCACATGCGGTTTGCCCTTGATCACACGTGCAATATTCTCCTGAACGGCTCGAATGGTTTCCGTGGAATTCATGATGAGCTACGGTGCGGGATAGCGCTGAAGAATGACTTGGTGATCGGACACCGACGAAGTCTAACAAAGGACCTAAAAACGGTCAATTTTTCAGATGTTTTGCGCCACCAGGCCTCGATGTCCGGACATAGAGCTTGAGACTCAAGCCGGAACCAGCGTCACGAACCAGGGAGGAACCTCTTCGGTCATGGACACGAACTTTCGTGCGGTGCTGCTCGCGGGCATGCCGGGGAAAGTAGCGCCCCTTCTGACTCGAACATGCCGAAAATGCCCGGGAACGTCATCCCTCGACGAGTCTGATCGGAGATAAGGGCCTCGAAGAGGCGCCACTTCGTCCAGGTCAATTGATTCGCCGACCGGCAGGCGGGCGAGGATATGATACACCTCGCCGAAGATTTCGGGCAGACTGGCAGCAGTAAACGGTTTGTCTTGGGGCCGATAGCGGGGTTCATCGAGTAACTGTGCGAGGATTTCCCAAAACACTTGAGCGTCCACTGATCCCAGCACACACAAGCATCCGCGGCGGGCGAGCAAGTTTAGGAGAGCAAGAGGACCGACGATTTCGAACTTCCACGGTGGGAAGAGAAGAGCGCGGCCGGCATGGTGGACTTCGAGCGCCTGCTCTTTTCCAAAGCGTATCAGGCGAAATATTCCTTTCGTACGTTCCAGATCACCACGAATGAACGCCTCAGAGAGCCTGGTGGGCTCGTAGGCAAAGGTCGGTGTGGCCGGCGCCCAACAGGTCGCGATGGTATATCGTCGGACCAATAATTGCTGTTCATCAAGGCTCCCAAGAGCAAACATGTCTTGATTGCCGAAGAAGGAGAACGATACTCCATCCATCCGCTGTAACTTTTGCAGTCTCTCTCGATTCACATGAAGCGGACCGCTCAGTTCCGAGCGGGGATCAAGCCGGTCCAGGCAATGGAGGATTAATGGGCGGTGCCGTGGCTTGAACTCGAAACCGTACAGGTCGGCTAACTCCTCGGCAAACGAGAGATCGCCCGCCCCGATCTCCAGCACCGACGCCACGTCGGCCTGGCGAAGCAGGTCGAAGGGATTATCCAGCTTGCGCACGGCCTTTTCGACCTCCTCGCTTGACAAGAGCGTCACGGGCCACGCGGGGATGGCTGCCGGCACCAACTCAAAGTAGACGGCCAGCGCACGGAGCGCTTTGGCCGGAGGAAGACCGGTGACGGACTTTAGGCTCTGTCCGTCGAGATCCCGGACGCGCCGCGGTGCATGCCGTCCGAACAGGCGCAACAAGGTCTCTTTCACCAAAGCCTGAAGATCTTGGCTTTGAACGGCCTCATACAATCGGGCTACGGTAGAGGGGAAGGTAGCCTCATCCAGCAATTTTCGAGATGCCTCCCATTGTGCGGAATCCTGACGCGCGCGAACGCTTACGTCTCGGCGGAATTCGGCAAGTGGGTCGAGATTCATGGAAATCGGCGATCGGCTGCCTGTATGAAGAGGGTGTCAACGGGACATCACGAGGAAGCATAGTAACCTTCAAACTTCAGCGTCAAGTCCGCTTGTTCGCGTTCATTCGGTATGGTAGGAGTGAGTTGATGAGAAGGCGATTTCTGGCGGGAAAACCAATACTATGAGCCGACTGTTGATTATGACGGCGGGTTTGTTTGTCGGTCTGCTCGCCCTTCCAATGGCGGGTACGGCTGAACTCGATGGCCGCCTTCCCCCTGCCGCCGATGAGGGATGGCAACCCTGGCAGATTCTTGATACCCAAACCGGCCGCGTGGTTCCGTTTTCAGAATTCATGACGAATCTGGAACGGCATGACATTGTGTATCTAGGGGAGGAACATCACAATCCGTACCATATCCAAGCGGCATTGAAAGTGCTGGATCAATTGGTGGCCGATGGTATTGAACCCACCATCGGAATGGAAATGTTCGGCTGGGACGGTCAACCGGCACTCGATGACTACGTTGCGACACCTCAGCCGGCCACCAAGGAGTTTTTAGAACAAGTGCGATGGAAGCAAAATTGGGGCGGTGCGTTTGAAGACTATGCGCCATTGGTCACGTTCGCTCGCGATAAGCACTTGTCCGTCCGCGCAATGAACCCACCCAAACCATTGATTCGTCGTGTCGTGAAAGTGGGGCTCACTCAGGCCAGACATGAACCGGAATGGGAGCCGTGGGGAATTCTCCAGGAGGATATCATCGACGACCCACCGTATCGCGAAAGGATTGTCGATCAGTTGAGACGGTGCCATGGAGGCAGCGACGAGCACTTCCGAACGATGTATGAGGCTTCGATGGTCCGAGACGAAGGCATGGCCAGAACACTTGTCACGAGGCAGGAGGAATCCCGCCGCGAGAACGGCGGTCCCCGTCGGATGATTGTGAGTTATACGGGAGGCGGCCATGTTCAATATAACCTTCCCGTCCCGAAACGGGTCGCCCGACGCCTGGATGGTGACATTAAACAGACTACGGTTTACATGATCTCGTTTGAACCTGATAAATCGGCCGACGTTCGAGCCCTCATACAGAAACCCATTGCGGACTATGTTTGGTTGACACCCATGGGCAAGTCCAGCTCGGCCAAACCCTGCCGGTAACTTATTCCCTACAGGCGCAGAGTCCCGCCAAGGCAGGGGTGCACAATACCAAAGGCGGCTTGACACCATTCGACTCGCTCGTCACACTGTGGCCGTCATGGAATGATGATCGCACAAGAGCCCGGCGTGTGTAGATGCGAAACACCATCACTTGTAGTGCCCAACGGCTCAGACTATTGACTCCTCAAATGATCCAGGCAGTCACGGATCCGTCTGCCTTTCAAATCGCCCACCAGTACTTGACTGCCAATCGCGTCCGTATCGCAGAGGCTGATGAGGCACAGATCCTGTCGGCCGTCGTCGGCAATTCCGGTCTGTATGAGCAGGATATCCGACTGAAAGACGGCAAACTCGTCTCGAAATGTTCCTGCACGTTTCCTGAAGAGCCCATGTGTCGCCATTGCATCGCAGTCTTATTGGAATACCAGCGCTGGGCCCAGCCCGAGCAAACGCGCACCCCCCGTCCTGCGAAAGAACCCATCATGGCACCTCCGATCCCCACATCGGAGAATGGGAACAGGGCTACCCTGACGTCGCTCACGTCCGATCTCAAGCTGAGCGAGATCATGGTTTTTTTGGAATGGTTACAACCGGCTGCGAAAGCGCTTGAAAAGCAAGAGCCGCTTCCCGAGCCTCCCCCACTCGATCCGGGAGCGGTCCTGACGTGGATTCACACCATTAGGAACCTTGAGGATCGACGTCGGGAAAGTGAAGAGGTCATGACGAGCCTTGAATCTCAATTGAAGGACCGAGACACGGACGTTGGGCATCTCACGCAACAACTTCAGTTTTCTCAGCGAGAGAGCACTACCGCAAAAACTACCGCGCAGGAACTGCAACGGGAAGTGGCTTCTTACAAGGAGATGCTGGCCAGAGTCAGCGAGCTGACCGCCGAAGTCGTGCGGCATGCCGGGCAAATGCGCGCCGTCACGGGCGACATGCTCCAGAAAAGTTCCAAGCTCGATAAGCTTGTGAGCTCTTTTAAGGATGTCGCCGAGGCACTCCAATCAGCTGTCACGTTGCCTCCCCACCCATAACCGCCTCCCTTCCATGATCTGATTCCTCTTGCGCCTCTTCGTCCTGATCCAGTAGAATACGCCCCACTCTTTCGTTTCCGTACTTTTAAGAAGGGGGCAGAAATGAAACGGCTACTTTCACGAACGGGTCTGTTAACAGGGACCTTGCTGGTTCAAGCGTGGCCGGCGTTGGCGAACGCTCCGGAAGGGGGAGGGCCTCCGGATTACAGCGGAATTACCGCCCTGTACTATGTGCTGATCGCGATAGTCCTCGCCTACGGTGTCTACGACACATTTTTTAAGAAGTCGTAACAAATAACGCTTCGTTGACCCGTCTTACATCAATTTGTCTTCCAGTCAGCGGGTTCTGATCGAGACGGTTCGCCTTCAGCTCTGCTTGTGGGTCGCAGCGGGCTTGTGCGCCCGTTCATTTAGTACCGGCATGAGCACTTTGAGCACTTGCTTCACGATGATCTCGTAACCTTCCCTGGTCGGATGAATCCCGTCAGCCTGATTCAACGAGGATGATCCTCCCACCCCTTCGAGGAAAAAGGGAATTAAGGGAAGCCGGTATTCTTCGGCCAGCATCCGGTACATGGCTTCGAAGCTCGCGGTGTAGTCTTCTCCGTAATTCGGCGGCAGCTTCATCCCGGCCAAGACCACCGTCGTACCGGATTCTTGCAACTGTTGAATGATCTGACGAAGATTACTTCTTGTTTGGTCGACAGGAAGTCCTCGAAGTCCATCGTTCGCGCCCAATTCGAGAATCACCAGCTCTGGTTTGTTGTTGAGGATCCACGGTACGCGTCGAAGTCCACCCGCCGTCGTATCACCGCTCACACCGGCGTTGATCACCCGATAGTTGTAACCGAGACCATCAAGTCGATGCTGAAGTTGAGCCGGATAGCTTTCATCGGACTGCACCCCCAGTCCGGCGGTAAGACTATCGCCAAACGCCACGATGCGGGGTCTAGGGTCCGATGCTGAAGAAGGGTCGACTCCCGAGGTAAACGGCCACAGAAGCATCAAGAAGGCCGGCAGCAGCATGTCACGTAGTCGTTGCATCGACGATATGTTTATGCTGTGAAGTAATACTCGCTCACTCGTTCTATACAGTATAATATTCCTGATCCTCTCATCGTGGAAGGCCGACGAAGTTTTTAATGATCACTGTAAAGAATGTGTCGATGGTCTTGGCGGCGGCGAATCGTTCCGTTACGATCCTGGACCATCTCACCTTTGAAATCCCGGCCAAACAAACAGTGGCCATCGTGGGACCATCTGGAAGTGGGAAGTCGACCTTGCTTGGTTTGATGGCCGGTCTCGATCGCCCCACGACTGGGGCGATTCAGCTGGATGGAACAGACATCACGACTATGGGTGAGAGCCAGATGGCCCGCTTCCGACGCGAAAAGGTGGGCTATATCTTCCAATCGTTTCACCTTATCCCGACCCTTACGGCGCTCGAGAACGTCGCCGTTCCCCTGGAACTGAGCGGAGTGAGCCGAGCCGGTGATCGGGCGGCGGAACTGCTTGCGGCGGTCGGGCTGTCAGACCGTATGGGGCACTATCCGGTTCAGCTATCCGGCGGAGAACAACAACGTGTCGCGGTGGCTCGGGCTTTTTCTTGTCGACCACCCATCTTACTGGCGGATGAGCCGACGGGGAACCTCGATAGTTCTACCGGTTCCCACATCATCGAGTTGCTGCTCTCACTCCACCGTGATTACGGCACCACCCTCGTGCTGGTGACACATGACGCGGCATTGGCCTCCTCGATGCAGCGTGTCCTGTCCCTCCACGACGGACGCCTGGAGTCCGACAGCCTGCCCGGATATTCGGAGTTCCCCGTCGACTCGGCCGCCTCTTCATGTACGGAGCGGACGCTCTCCACCGATGGGCTTTCCTCGGATTCCTTCCCCGCCTTTTGATCATGACTTCTTTCGTCTTTAACATGGCATGGCGAGAGACCCGCGCGGCGTGGCGACACTTTCTCTATTTTTTGGTCTGTATCGCGATTGGAGTGGGGGCATTGACGGGAGTCTCTCTGTTCGGAACGCAGGTTGAACGGGCCGTGGCCAAAGAAGCACGCGGCCTGCTTGGAGGGGATCTTGAAGTCCGACTCTCCCGGCCGATCAGTTCGCAAGGTCAGGAAGTATTGGACTCGTTGCTCGATCGTGGAGTCGCGCTCACCCACGTCAGCGAACTCGTCGCCATGGCCGCGAGAGTCGAGTCAACCGGCAACGGGCAACCGACGCAGATCATCGAGCTCAAGGCCGTCGAACCTCAGTATCCCCTGTACGGCACGCTCCGGTTGGAACCACACGACGACGTAGCGGAGCTTCTTCGCCGACAAACTCGCCGATGTCCGGACTGTTTTGGAGTGGTCGTGCAGGAATCTCTCCTGATCCGGATGGGACTCACAGTAGGAGATCGACTGAAGATCGGACAAGGTCTGTTCATCATCACCGGGGTGGTCAAAACGGAACCGGATCGGATGGCAAACGCTTTCAGCCTCGGCCCTCGTGTCCTGATGTCACGCGAAGGACTTCACACGGCAGGGCTGATCAAGATCGGCAGCAGGATTCGGGAGCGATATCTCCTGAAAATCCCAAGTACGATGATTCCAGAACCTCTGCTCTACGAGTTGAGGGGACGGCTTGCGCCCGACGCTGCCCGCGTGTCGAGCTACCGAGACGCGCAACCACAATTGAAGCAGTCTTTGGAACAGTTGACCCGATACGTAGGCTTGATTGGATTGACGGCGTTGTTTGTGGGAGGCCTGGGCGTCGCCACGTCGGTGCATGCCTTTGTGCGAGAGAAGTTGACTACGATCGCCATCTTGAAGACAGTCGGAGCCGAATCTGCCACGATCATTCGGACCTATGGGTTACAGGCGATGATCCTCGGGCTGGTCGGAAGCGTAGTCGGCCTGATGCTCGGTGTGCTGCTCAACCAAGGACTTCCCTGGATGATTGCGGCCCTGATGGCATCGGATCTCCTTGACCAATTGGGATTTGCGAAGAGCGGGACGAACATTTCTCTGGCTCCTCTAGCGAAGGGGTTGGCATTGGGCATGCTATCCACCTTGCTCTTTACGTTGTGGCCGCTGTTGACGATTCGCGATATCAAGCCGGCTCGGATCTTCAGGCGTGAGATCGCTCCACTGATCCCGACGACAAAGCATCGAAGGAAGCGATGGTGGTCGGCTTGGCGAGAAATTGACAGGGTCAAGATCCTGGTGTCGATCGGGATCGGCTCTGGGTTGGCACTCTTGTCGGTATGGCAAGCTGGGTCTTGGAAAGTCGGTCTCCTTTTCGTCCTGGCCTTTGCGACGGCGGTCCTGCTGTTGGGTGCGTCGGCACGGGGAGTGCTCATGGTGCTGAAGAAATCCCCTCGGCCTGGACCCCTTGTCCTGCGCCAAGCCTTGGGCAACGTCGTACGACCGGGAAGTCAGGCCGTGAGCATCACGATTGCGATCGGCATCGCCGTCATGGTTGTCACGACCGTGTCGCTCGTCGAGCGCTCGCTCCTCGCACAAGTGGGGGACAACCGGCCGACCGATGCCCCGACGTTTTTCTTCATCGATATCCAACCGGATCAGGCTGAGGGGATGGCGGCTCTTCTGCGCCAGCGGTCCAGTGATCCCAACCCTCGCTTGACGCCGCTGGTACGATCCCGGCTCTCCGCCGTGAAGGGCGAGCCGGTGAAGGTTGAAGCGACGTCTGACGAGGAAGAGCAGAAAGAGAAAGCGGCCCAGAAGGAGGATCGGCGGAGAAAGTGGTACCTGACACGCGAGTACGTTTTGACGTTCCTCGAGGACCTTCCCAAAGACAATAAGGTCGTTCAGGGCGAGTGGTGGAAAGCGGGACAAGTTTTCACCAAACCCCTGATCTCGATCGAGGAAGATGCGGCGAAGCAACTAGGCGTCTCGGTCGGAGACACTGTTGAGCTCGACATACAAGGTGTCCCCATCACTGGAGAGATCAGCAGCATTCGACAGGTGGAGTGGGGAAACTTCTCGACGAATTTTTACATGATCTTTTCACCGGGCTCCCTCGATGGCGCTCCCCATACCTATGTGGCCACTCTTCATGTCGCTCCGTCTGAAGAAGTCGCGTTACAGCAAGCGGTCGTCGCATCTTTTCCTAATGTGACGGCCATCAACATGGGGGAGGTCCTTGACAGTTTTGCTCGGGTGCTTGATCGGCTGTCGCTCGCCATTCGGGCCGTGGCTTTGTTCTGTATCCTGTCCGGAGGCCTGGTCATGGCCGCTGCTTTGGCGGCGACGCGCTATCGACGGTTGTACGAATCCGTCATTTTGAAAGCCCTGGGAGCGACTCGCGGCGTGATCGTGCGTTCGTTTGCGGCCGAATACGCATTCTTGGGAGCATTGGGCGGGCTTCTTGGGTGCGCATTGGCCAGTGCTCTGTCCTGGGCCGTGTTGTCGACAGTGTTCGACCTCTCCTGGAGTCTCCAACCAGCCGTCCTGGCCATGGGCTTTGCAGTGACAATCACTCTCACCATGCTGGTTGGATTTCTCAGCACCTATCGGATACTCGGCCAGCCGCCGTTGGCGGTGCTGCGCCACGAGTAGCGGCCACGATAAACTGTAGACGTCCTCTCTGCGGGGCAGTCCTATGAGATTGAACGCCCATATAGCGGTGAGTGTCCGCTTCAGTCTTAGAGGCTGGGTCGAGAGAATTGGGAAGCGAGGAGGAAACAGATAGGTTGCGATTTTGGATAATGTGGGTAAACGGCCATCGGTGGAGGCAAAGGTCTTCCCAACTAGGCTGTGGGCAGGAGCTCCGGTAACCACACATCGATGATCTGACGGATCCGCCGTTCATCAATTCGGCGAAGTCGCGTGAAGCGGAGGCCGATCATGCCGTCGGCTGACGATCGTACGACGGCCTCTTCAATCGTAATCGGGAAAGAATCGGGGGAATGCTGGAATTCCAGTTCGAGTCGCGAACCGATGGCGACCGGAGTTGATGAACGAATCCGGCATCCCCGTATCGAGAGGTTCTCTATCACCCCTTCATGGCCCATCTCCTCCGGATGGGCGGACCTGCGTAGTCTAAACCAGACCGAAAAAGACACTTCGACACGTTCGAAACTGCGACGAGGATTAGGCGTACGGCGGCCGAGAAATGTTCTAAAGCGATCGGCACACAGCTGGCACCGAAACGGATAAATCGTCAGACCGCTTAAGAGAACATCAGAGATTGATTTTCGGGCCGCGGGACGAATTTTGCTCGCCCCGCATGCCGGACAACGGAGAATGGACATTGGACTTCCCAATCCAAACTTGAACGGCATTGTAGCCTGCCGCGAAACAGCCGACAAGCTGGGGAAATGACTAGGCCTGACCATCAAATAACTCTGGTCCTGAACAGGCTTCTCTCCTAGCTTCATGTCAATATCGAACACGGCGGATTATCGTGGCTCCTATGGCATTCGGAGAAATGCGTTCCATCCTTTTGCGGCCATTGATTCAGAATGAACGACAACGGATGCTCAGGAGGAAATTAAATCTGTGTAAAAGCCCGGCCGCAATGTCGGGAAGAAATTAATCACAGATTTTCCTGTAGTCTTTCATTTGCAATGGAAGCCATTCGCGTCGGGTATTGAGGTGTGAGTGTGGTGGGTTCGCGTCTTGCCTTGATGAATTAGTCTGTTGGCGAATGTCTGAGTGTCGGCATATAGATTGTCGGGTCTGGCACGAGTACGGCCTCATTGGAGTTGTGAGAAGAGCATCCGTCAGCCACCCTCAGAGCCCTCCCCTCGAGCAGAGTCATGCGTGCTAACTCTCTAGACTTTCAGTCCGCAGTGAGTTCGCAAGTGTCGTTTGTATCGTGCGCCCTTCTCGCTCTCGAATTGCCACTGCGACACGAAGTTGTTCCAAATACTGATCCAGCGTCTTCCCGCCTAAATCAATCTTACGGGCGGCGAAGAATGCTCGTACGTCGTGCTCAAGGTCCGGGGTTGCCAGTCCCACGATGCCTCCGCACATCCGCCTGAGGCCTTGCTTCGGAAACAACCGATCCATCTGATCCCAGTTGGCTTTTACAAATTCCCACGAGAGTTCACGCCCATACACGCTCATCATCGTGGCCGCCACGATAAAAGGAGCATCTTGGGTGCGGATCTCCCCGTTGATCGTCCGAGCCAGCGTACGTCCCAGCAATGTTGAAAGCTGAAATGCGGCTAGCGAGAACAAATAGCGCCGCTCTTCCTGTGGGGTGCGAGCCGTGCGGAAGCGCTCAGAGAATTCATTGTAACGGGCTTCATCTCCGATATGGGCGAGAATAGCCACCAGAGCAGGGACGACATTCGCATCGGCGGTCGTCGGATCTGCTCGGTATCGCTGATACCGTTCCGCCGCTTGCTGTTGTGTGAGCGGGTCGTTGCCGAGTTTACCTAACGCCCCGATCAAGTCCCCTCGCAATTGTCTGACCAGATCTGATTCCCCCGGCGTCGGATCCCACCCAAGCTCCTCCACGGCCGGTCTCACCCGGTCACGAACAAGCGCTTCAAGCGCCGCCCGATCACTCGGTGTGACGATCCTGTTCAAGAAAGACAAGGAGTCGAGTACGACGGTCCAGACGTTCCTGTCTCGCTCGTCCCTGAACCGCGCGGTGAGTTGAAGATACTCGGAAAGGGGCGTCAGCCCCGCCATGGTGGTGGCCCATGCGTCGCTGATGAGGTTGAACCGTTCGATCGCGGCGAGGCGATCGAGGCCCTGATCGAGCAGTTGCCGAAGGAGCCCGCCACGATGACGGACCCGATAAAATCCATGGCCTCCCTCATTGACCAATATGGAGGTGACCCCCACCGGCAGTTCGATTGTCGTCTCATGCTCCGTGAGCAACAGTCGTCGATGTTCTGTGCGTTCGCCGATGGTCAGACGAATCTGAACCGGAACCTGCCACAGTTGCTCCGGCGCCGGCTCTTGCTTGAGATAGGTGAAGCGCTGCTGTGAGAGCCGCAACTCCCCGCCGCGCATGTCCGCTGTGAGCAACGGAAAGCCGGGCTGAAAGATCCAGCCGTTCATCAACTCCGGAACCGGTTGATGGGCGACCGAGCCAAGCGCGGTCCAAAGATCCTTCGTATCGGCATTCCCATAGGCGTGGGTACGAAGGTATTGCCGGACCCCGTTCCGGAACATGATCGGACCGATGTACTGTTCCAACATTCGAAGGACCGACGCGCCTTTCTCATAGGTCAGGATATCGAACATCGCGTCTGCGTCTTTGGGTGCCTGGACCGGGAATTCGATCGGCCTGGTGCTCATGAGCCCATCAAAGGCGAATGCGGCTGCCCGAGCGACACAGAATGTTTCCCATCGTTTCCATTCCGGTTTCCAGGCATCGACGGCCAGCATCTCCATGAACGTGGCGAATGCTTCATTGAGCCATAACCCATTCCACCAGGACATGGTGACCAAGTCGCCGAACCACATGTGGGCGTTCTCATGGGCCACCACGTCGGCCACCCGCTCGAGCTCCGCATGGGTTCCCGAACGTTGATCCACGAGCAACGCGGTCTCCCGAAACGTGATGGCGCCGAGATTCTCCATCGCCCCGGACGCAAAGTCCGGAATGGCCAGAAGATCCAGCTTGTCTCCCGGATACGGCACCCCGTAGTAGTCCTCGAAAAACTTCAAGGACGCCACGGCGATATCCTGCCCGAAGGGTGTGAGCGCCTGTTTTCCCGGGATCGTCCAAAGTCGAAGCGGCGTCTTACCGACGTAGATTGGCTTCGTCGCTTCCATTCGCCCTACAATGAAGGCCACCAGATAGGTCGACATGATGATGCTGTCGGCGAAGCGGACGACCTTCTTGTTGTTCTCCATCGATTCAGCAACGACCGTGGTATTCGACACGGCGGTGAGACGGGGATCAATGACCAAGGTCGCCGCGAAGACGGCTTTAAAATCCGGTTCATCCCAACAGGGGAATGCCCGGCGAGCATCCGTGGCTTCGAATTGCGTGGCAGCCAGGGTATGCGTGGCCCCGGACGCATCCTTGTACGTACTCCGATAGAACCCGCGGAGCTGATCGTTCAGTGTTCCTTCAAATGAAACGGCGAGTTTCCATTCGCCCGGATCAATGGTCTCTTGAAATGACAGCCTGGCCCGTTGAGTCTGTTGCTCCACTTCGATCGATGCCTTGCGGGACTGTCGGTTCGGCCTTTCCACCACAGCTGACTGAATCGTAAGATCGACGGCGTTCAGGAGAATGGTCCTTGTCGCGTGCTTGACTGAGATGAGAACGGTCGCTTGGCCCGCGAAACGTCCGGTGGCGAGATCCGGTTCGAGCCGTAAGTCATATCGGGTCGGAATCACATGCCGGGGGAGCCGATAGGGATCGTTACTCCCGGAAACGTCGTCGATACTCATGTCTTCACCTTGGGGTCTCGTCGTGGTCAGAGCGTCCGCCGATTCGGATGGAAAAAGTGTATACGCGATCGGGACGGTCAGAAGAAAGCGGACTCGTCGGCCGAAGTCCAACAGAATTTCTCGTCTACTGAACGAGGGTTCATTTCTTCGGAACATTGACGGTGTGAACGCCTTGCGGTGTACCGACGATCAGGACGTTCGTTCGCCCGACAAAGAGACCGGTCTCAACCACACCCGGAATGAGGTTCAACGCTGTTTCCAATTCACCGGGTCGTTCGATGCGGTCGATATGGGCATCAACGATCAGGTTTCCCGCCTCGGTTCTAAACGGAACGCCGTTGCGTTCACGCAACACGACCCGGCTCTTGGTGAGCGATTCGATTTCCCGTGCCGTGCTCCCCCAGCCAAAGGGGATCACCTCGATGGGCAACGGAAAAGATCCTCCCAGCACCGCCACTTGTTTGGTGTGATCGACCATGACAATGAATTGCTTCGCCGACGCCGCCACGATCTTTTCTTTCAAGAGCGCTCCGCCTCCGCCTTTGATCAGGTTGAAGTCTCGATCGACCTGATCGGCTCCGTCGATCGCGACATCGATCTCCCAACGATTCTCCGTGTCGATCAAGGGAATGCCGGCCTGTCGGGCGAGCGCGGCCGTTTCCGCCGACGTGGGCACACCGCGTAATTTCATCCCACGGCGGACCTTTTCTCCAAGCGCGAGGACCATATGTTTGGCCGTCGAACCTGTCCCCAGACCGACGACCATCCCATCGTGGACGAATTCAACGGCTCGTAACGCAGCCTCTTGCTTGAGACGATCAAGATTGTGCGAGGTCATGATGCGGGAGCAAGGGACAAGGCTCCGGCGACGGATGCGGCGCCGATCAGGGCCGTTTGTTGGTTCATGATGACTTTCACCGGCATCTGGCTCATCAATCGTTTGTAACGACCCTTATTGCTAAAGGCTTTCATGAACGTCCCATCCTGCAGTTTGGTGATGAGCTTTGGCGCGATCCCTCCGCCGATATAGACTCCATCGAGGGAAAGCGCCTTCAAGGCGAGATTCCCCGCTTCCGCCCCGTAAATCGACGCAAAGATTTCCAGTGCCTGTGTGGCGATTTCGGCTTGACCTTGCAACCCGGCCTGAGCGACTTCCGCGGCAGGATTGCCGGCTTTGATCTTTTCGGCAAGCCATGTCGGTTCGTTCTTCTTGGTGTCCCTCAAGAATTCATAGATCGCGTGGAGCCCCGGCCCGGAAAGAATTCGTTCATAACTCACATGGAGGTATTGCCCTCTGAGGTAACGGAGCAATTCGATCTCCTGCTCATTGTTCGGCGCAAAATCCGAATGCCCGCCCTCCGAAGGCATGGGTCGATACGACTTGCCGTCCCAAAACAGGATACCTTCGCCCAATCCGGTGCCTGCGGCTATCAAAGCCAAGGCTTGGCGTTTTTTGGGTGGATTGCCTCCGTTCAACACTTCCAGCTCGTCGGAGCGCAGCCACAGCAGCCCATAGGCGGTCGCTTCCAAGTCGTTGAGGAGCTGAACCCGTGGAATCCCGAATTGGTCGGCGATGGCTCGACCATCGACAATCCAGGGAAGATTCGTCGTTTGACAACGATTATCGATCACCGGTCCGGCGATTCCAAAAGAGGCCGCCGCCAGTTTCGGCGGTTCGGCCGACCGTTTAAGAGGCTTCTCTTCGCGTTCTCTCTGCCCTGCTTCCAAGGAGCCGGCGGCGGGTGGTTTCGGTGGTGTGAGAAACTCGACGAGGATCTCTTCCAGCGATTTGTAATCCGCACTATGAAAACTTTCCAAGCGTAGTGGTTCAACTCGCTCGGTGGTCCAGTCATAAAGGGCCAGGTTGGTTTTCGTTCCTCCGATATCCCCCGCGAGAATCATCGAGTCCCTCTGTGCAGCGGTGTTGGACCAAGCTGTTGTGCGGCGGCTTGATCGAGCATCCACACGAGCCGACCTGACTTCGGCGATATCCTGGCCGCCGGCAAGGAACGCTCGGCTTCAGATTCCGGTTCAAGAACCATTCGGACTATTCGAGCTTTCCCGGGTCCTGTCACGAGGAACAGTACCATAGCCGCATGATTCAACACACCTAGGGTCAACGTCAGACGAAATGTGATACCGGTGGGGGCGTGGCCCACGGTGACGAGCCTCTGGTCTTCCTGCAAGGCTGCTGTTCCGGGAAAGAGCGAGGCGGTATGCCCATCGTCTCCGAGACCGAGCAGGACGAGGTCAATAATAGGCATTTGAGGTGAAAGACTTCTGGTAAGTCCGCGAATCGCCTCCTCGTATTCTTGGGCGGCGGTCGCCGGGTCCTCGGACTCGCCTTTCATCCGGAAAACATGCTCTCGGGGAATGTTCAGCGGTTGAAACAACGTGGTATAGGCCATCTTGTAGTTACTTTCCGGATAGTCAGGAGGGGTGCAGCGCTCGTCACCGAATAGGAAAAAGACACGTGACCAATCGAACCGCGCCTTCCATTCTGGAGTCGCCAAGACTTGATAGAGCGTCTTCGGCGTGGATCCTCCCGACAGGGCGATGATGAAACGGCCGTTGGTACGCAGGGCGCGTTCACCGACGGAAAGGATGAGGGCCGCGGCGTCCCGAGCCCATTCGTGAAGGTTACTCGCAATGCGGATTTCCGGGATGACGGACATATTATCGGCGAGTAGTCCGCCGGCGCTTCTTTGAGACTGTGCGTCGCCTGAAAGATCTTGTCCCCGTCAATGCCGCGGTGATGGCGTTCACCCTGGCGGCTGGATCGCGGCCCAATTCAACGCGAACGGCAGGGCGATGATGCGCGCCGAGTGATTCGATATCGCCGGTGGCCTGTGCTTTTGCCAACGTTCCGAACGAGAACGGCTTTCCAGGAATCGGCAGGTCCGGGGCCATACGATCGACCAATTCCAAGAAGACACCGGTGTTGGGACCACCCTTGTGAAGTTGTCCGGTTGAATGGAGATAGCGCGGCCCGTAGCCAAATGTCGTCGCAACGCGGTGTTTCGACATGAGGGCTCGGCGGAGCCGACCAACGGCGGCTTCGAGCGGACGCGATGGAGTCGTGTACCCAAGAATCGACACGTACGTGCCAGGCTGAAGCAGACCGGAAAGATTACGAGCGGCGTCTTGGGGTTGGCTGCTCGACTGTTCCGGTAGCCGCCCGGTGGATTGAAACGTCTCGAGGACCCGATTCGTGTTGTCTTTGCTCTCCTGCACATTTGGTTGGTCGAACGGGTGAATACCAAGTAGATGTCCGGCAATGGCCGTCGCAAATTCCCATCGAAAGAACTCCGCACCGACATCGTAGCGGTCACGGAGGTCGAACCGGAGAACCGGTTGTTTGGCCTTGATGAGCGCATGAACCGCTTCGTCGAGTTTCTGGTTTTTGTCCCCTTTCAGTTTGAGATACACGAAAAATCGGTCGGTTCCATAGGCGCCTGGCTTCAAAACTGGTTCTTGCGCGATGGGGATGAGGCCCGTTCCCTCTTTGCCTGTACTTTCAGCAAGGAGTTGCTCGACCCAGAGCCCAAACGTCGAGAGTGATGGCGATGCAATGACGGTCACTTTATCCCGTCCAGTTTGAGCAAGGCTGCCCATCGCCGCACCGAGATAGGCACCTGGATTCGCCTCGATGTTGTTGTGACGGCATTGCGCCGCCATATCGGATGCGCGGTCCAAAAGCTTGGCGATGTCGAGGCCCAGAAATGCCGCGGGGACGAGACCGAACAGAGAAAGCACGCTATATCGTCCACCAATATCGACCGGGTTGGTGAAGATCTCGTTAAATCCATGGTCGCGCGCCATCTTTTCTAAACCGGTGCCAGGATCAGTGATCGCGACAAACTGCTTTCCTCCATAATTCCCCTTGGCCTTCGTCACAAGCTTCCAAAAGTGTGCGAAGAGCGACATGACTTCGATGGTGCCCCCGGACTTGCTGGCCACGAGAAAGAGTGTCCGGGATGGAGAAATCGCCTTCGTGACCTGCCGGACCCAGCCAGGAATGGTGGAGTCCAGGACCCACAGACGCGGGAAACCCTTCTGAGACCCAAACAAGGTCCGGAACACCTCCGGCCCAAGACTGCTCCCTCCCATGCCCAGGAGCACGACGTCTTTGACCTTCAACTCCTTGGCGGCGGCAACACAGCGTTGCAGTCGGCCGAGCTGTTCACGCATCTGGTCCTGTACCGTCAACCATCCCAGACGATCCGCGATCTCCTTGGGATCCGGCTTCCAGAGTCGGTGATCCTTCGCCCACAGCCGATCCACGACTCGAGCCTGATTCAGAGCATCGAGAGCCGGATTGACTGTGGGATGGAACGATGATGGAAGCTTGTCACCCACTCGCATAGGTATCGACCTCCCGCCTCAATGAACCGCTGGTAGTGGAGATGCTGAGTGATTCTTCGTATATTATGGAGTCGGTCTAGAAAAGGCAACGCTTCTTGGTGTCCTTGCAGAAAGTAGAATGGGGCGGTTTGTGAAGGGTTGCGAGACCCGTTGAACGAGAGTAAGCCCCACCATCAAGTGCAATCTGAAACGTGGCGGTGATCGAGGTTAGGGTCGTCACGACATGGCGCACGAGAATGCCGGAATTGTTGGTGGCCAGCGACCCGACTGTGCACCAATTCGTCATGAGTCTCCAGAGCCCTCACCGCCAGCCGCGGCACACTCGGCGTCCTCCCGGCTCTGAACCGGAGACTCGTGGTGGCCTGCGCGTTCAACCAGGTTGACATTGTCAGAGGTAGGTGAATGCGGTGATGCCGTTGATGGAGTCTTGAATCTGCATGACGCGATTCAGATTGTCGTAGGTAAAGGTGGTGCTCTTGCCGCGTGGATCGATCAGAGCCGTAAGGCGATCGGTCGCATCACCAAATCGCGCGGACTTATCGATTCTCGTTCAGTTACGGACATCATTGAAAATCCAGCCTTGTATCTTGCGTCTGACCGAGCCATGCTGCAGCAGACATGCACCCTGAGCGTGATAGACCGTCTTAGCCGAGGTCGTCGAGACCGCGGGACAGCGTGGGTCGTCACGCTCTTCACCGGACAAGCCCGCACAGTTGCGAGGGCCCCCAAGCCCGTATCATGCAAGGCAGGGCTACCACGGAGGATCCGATGACTCAGCCCCTTCTCTTTGTCGGGATCGATGTGTCGAAGGCACAGTTGGATGTGGCGCAGCGCCCAGGGGGACGGTTTACCGTCCCGAACACCGAGGCGGGCGTCACGCAGTTGCTCGCCCGTCTGGCTGCAGAGCCGCCGACCTTGATCGTGCTGGAGGCCACCGGTGGAGTCGAACTCCCGTTGACCGGGGCCCTGGCTACTGCCGGCCTGCCAGTCGTGGTCGTCAATCCACGCCAAATCCGAGACTTTGCGAAAGCCACTGGGCAGTTGGCGAAAACGGATGCGCTCGATGCCCAGGTGTTGGCCCACTTTGCGGACGTGGTGCGCCCAGAGCCCCGCCGGCTGCCCGATGCACAGACGCAGGAGTTGGCCGCCTTGGTCACGCGACGTCGCCAACTCATCGAGATGCTCACGGCCGAGAAGAACCGTTTGGCCAGTGCCCGCACGGTCGTTCGCAAGCAGTTGCGGGCCCACATCACCTGGCTGGAGCGAGCGTTGGATCAGGCCGACACCGACTTGGCCGAAGCTATTCGGCAGAGTCCCCTCTGGCGTGAGAAAGAGGAGCTGTTGCGGAGTGTGCCGGGCATCGGCCCGGTGTTGACCACCACGCTGTTGGCGAATTTGCCAGAGTTGGGGACCTTGACGCACAAACAGATTGCCGCCCTCGTCGGCGTGGCCCCGCTCAATCGCGATAGTGGCACGCTGCGAGGGAAGCGGGCGGTCTGGGGCGGACGCGCGCAGGTGCGGGCCGCGCTCTACATGGCCGCGATCGTGGCCGCGCGCTTCAATCCCGTCATTCGCGGGTTCTATCAGCGCTTGTGTGCGGCCGGCAAAGCCAAAAAGGTGGCCTTGGTGGCGTGCATGCGCAAGCTGCTGACGATCGTCAATGCGATGCTCAAACATCGAACGCCCTGGCGTGAGGGGATGGACCCGGCTGGCACCGGGGTATATGGGGTATAGGAGAACCGGGACGGTCATGAGATCGCCGTTCCTCGACCAAATGTGTGCGATATTTTTTCGCAGATGCATCCAAAATGTTCAATTCAGCCCTTGACTCGAAAGACAGTTGCTGTCCCTATTTTCGGCTATGATCTGACCACGCTCCGGACCTGCGTGAACCGTCAACAACCGTTTGGCACAGCGGACTGGCAAGCGAGGATCGCTGCCCTGCTCGGCCCACGAAAATCACTGAATAAGTAGCCTGGACTTCCCAGGGTTTTGCGGACACATCTCTAAGCATTTTTCGACACTTCTTCAAATGCCTCTGGACTGACTCCGCTGAGATGGCTGTGTCGCCGGATGCGATTATAGAAGGTCTCGATGTACTCGGCGATATCGGCTATAGCCATCGCTCGCGTTATGTAGATGCGCTTCTTGATCCGCTCCTTCTTTAAGCTGCTGAAAAAGGATTCAGCCACCGCGTTGTCCCAGCAGTTACCCCGTCGACTCATGCTGGGTTCGAGGTGATGTGCCCGGCAGAAGCGCCGCCACGCATCGCTGCCAAATTGAGAGCCTTGATCGGAGTGAATCGGGACATGCTGAGGCTTGCGTCGGCGCACAGCCATGAGGAGTGCGTCCAGCACGAGATCTTGAGCCAGCGTGGGCTTGGTGGACCAGCCGACAATGCGGCGAGAGTACAGGTCCATCACAACAGCCAAATAGAGCCAGCCTTCCCATGTGCGCACGTATGTAATGTCGGTAACCCAGGCGGTGTTGGGCCGGGGGACGGTAAACCCTCGTTGCAGCGTATTAGGCGTCAGGAGTGACGTGGGGCTTCTGGTGTACCGAGGCGCTCGGTAACCGTATCGGGCTTTCAGGTTGTCGGCGCGCTTTGCTCTGGCGATGCAGACGCTGCAGGTNNCCCTTGACTCGAAAGACAGTTGCTGTCCCTATTTCTGCCCAGCGTCAGCGCCAGGAGCCGCTCCACTGCCGCATCGCTGGTGCGTCGCGGGGCGGGGGCGTGGCTCACCGAGCAAGCCGTCCAACCGGCGTTCGACGAAACGCCGCCGCCAGCGGCCAACCGTTTGCCCCGTTGTCTTGAACTCCGCGGCCACGGTATGGTTGGTCTTGCCTGCGGCGCAGGCGAGCACAATCCGTGCACGGCGCGCCAGGCCTGCGCCATGACTTAAACTCAGGACATTAGGAGCTAGAAGAGATCTCATCCAAAAGAGCTGATACAGTCGATTCTGTCGAGAACTGATCACGTACCCTTCGAATCCCAGCATCGGATAGCTGGTGCCAAAGGGCATGATCGAAAGCAAGCCTAGTTAGAGCGTCCGCGATAGAAATTGCATTCTGTTGTGGGATAAGCACTCCAGCACCACCATCAAGTAGTTCAGAAATTCCCCCCGTAGTGGTGGCGATAACCGGAACTCCCGCTGCCATCGCTTCCATAAGGAAAACTGGAATTCCCTCATAATCTTTAGAAGTCTCGAGACTGGACAGGAGTGCAATATCCCAGCGTCGCTCGTGGAGTTGCTTCAGAAGCTCCTTATGGTCAATCCATCCGGGAAAATGTACACAGTCCGATAGGCCAAGTGCTTTAGCATAGCTCTCCATTTTCACCTTCAATGGCCCATTTCCCGCACAGCAGAGCGAAATCTTCACCCCAACTCTCCTGAGTTGTGCGACTGCCTCGAGCGCATAGCGATGCCCCTTTTGCTCATCGAACCGGGCACCTACCAGCACTCGCAGTGGTTGCTGTGGTTTACGTTCTCCATCTGTATGAAGTGGGAGGGCAGCAACGCCCATGTGGATGACCCGTACCTTATGTTGATACTCCCCCACATAGGTCCTGAGCTCTTGACTTCCTCTTGCATTGATCGCGCGCACAAACCGCGAGGCCTGTGCCTTCTTTCGGAGAAGATTGTTCTCAGAAATGTCCCAGCGATGAGCGGTAAAACTCCAGGGAATGCCTGAGAAGAGGCTAGCGACCAATGCGACTGTCGCGTTGGTGGACGCAAAGTGAGCATGGATATGAGTGATGCCTTGCTCTCTTGCGATGCGTGCCAGCCATAAGCCCTTAGGATAAACGGCCAGATTTTTAAGAAAAACCCATACATTTCTGCTCGCTGCTAACAGTAACGCGGCGCGATATGACAGTACAGGCGACCTCACAATCTCAATGAAAGTGTTGTAGAGAATGGACAGAGAAAGGATGGGTTCCGCAATGGTAAATTCAATTAAGTGTTCTGCATCCTTGTGAATGACCGCGCGACCGGGTCGAACTGGGACTACGGTGATCCGGTGTCCCCGCCTTTGGAGCTCTAGGATCTCTGGGACGATCCATGTCTCTTGGGAACTATACGGTAGGGATGTTGTCACATAGATGAGATGCATGTAGCTACGAATGGATCGTCTCTGAATGGGACTTCGCACGCTCCGCGGCCGAACAGAGCAGAGCTCGATAAACAGAGAGGTTCGCATCGACAACTTGGTCGAGTGAGAACTCAGTAACTGCAATTTCACGCCCGCGATTGCCCATCGACCTTCTGAGAAGCGAATTGCCAATGAGCTGCGCTAGCGCTTCAGCCAAGGCTTCAATGTCGCCTACTGGGACAATCAGACCGTTTTGACCATGGTGGACAGCCTCAAGGCATCCAGGAGTTTCTGTGGCAACAGCAGGACGACCAACAGCCGCAGCTTCTTGGAGAATGCGAGGCACACCTTCGCCATAGCACGAAGGCAGGCAGACAATGTGACTTTGAGCAATTACCGTAGGCATGTCGAATTGGTATCCTAGCCATTCAATATCTCCAGCGTCATTCCAGTGTTTGAGGGTGTCCGTTGGGATGGCTGATGGATGGTCGCGATCAGGCTCACCAACCAATACAAAGCGAGCCTTGATCCCTCGGGCACGAATTACTTGGGCTGCAGATACAAAATCCTTTACACCTTTTGTCCATAATAGACGAGAAGCCATCAAAACCACTGGCAGTCCATCTGGTTCCGCCTCTGGCAGGAACAATGACAGATCCACGCCGCTCCCTTTAATAAGGACGACGTGATCGCTTGAAAGATTGAATCTTGAGAGCAGAAAATCGCGATCAGCTGAGTTCTGCACTATGACGCGATGGTTCTCGTGCTGAAGAGCAAACCGAAGTGCGACAGTGACAAGCGGTCGTAAGACATGCGCTTTAATAGTGTGGGTACAGAAAAGGTATCCGAATCCATAGAAAGTGTTGATTACTACTGGCACACCGACAACTCGTGCTGCAATGCCACCATAGAGTACGGGCTGTATGCACATGTGATGTACTACGGTCGGCCTTAGTCGTAGGTAAAGCTGCAGCAGGCTGACCCAGTAGCGTATTTGATCAACAAGTCCCGTGCTCATACGCTGGAGATGGATAATGTGAACAATAACGCCCTGGCTAGCGATATCCTCTAAGCCTGGCTCCTGCGGGAGTGCGACATGAACGTCATACCCGGCCTCCTGTACTTTACGAACAAGCTCCATTCGGTATCTCAAAAAATCGTCGACCTGGTTACTGACAAAAAGAAGTCGCGGCACACCTTCAGTTATCCTCATGTGCGATCCCTCGCATAACCAAGAACTGAAGACGCTTTATTGGATTAAAAGCAAGGTTCGCGAGTCCAACAGTAAGTTGGTTCGGATACCAACGAGCTAGTCCCAACTTAAGGTACTGTCTTTGATAGGAGGCCAGTTTCGATGATGGATCGTACCTGACTCCCCATTTTTGCATGAACAATCGATTACGACTTTCCCACATCACCGCATCCCAGCGAAACTTGTAAAGCGGGATATCGTGAACTTCCAAAGGAGGAGGTGCTGCATACGTGACTGCCGAGTTCGGTTCAAGAAAAACGTCCAATCCATTCTTCCTGAGTGTCAGTCCTAGATCTACATCGAACGGTTCCACATCATCTTGAAAGATCTCGATGTCTTTGAAGCGTTGACGATCAATAAGAATGCAGTGACACTCTGGGTAGTCGGTGCGTTTGCGGCGTATTCCTGAGTACAAGATTCTATGCCGGAATATGACCAACCCATCTTGTTCTCGTTCTTCAAACGTACAGCCAGCAGCGTGGATACGCCCATACCACCATATCAATGGCATAACTACTGCTGCGCCTTCTTCTTGCATGCACTGAAGCAAGGGGGAAAGCCAATTCTTGTGGACAATCGTATCGTTCTCCAGGACAACACAAAATCTTTCGGTTGCTTTTCGTAGCGCGATATTACGTGCTTCACCTTGCATCAACAGTCGGTCAACAAGCACTACGCTCAAGTTATCTTTTTGTCGCTCAAGTTGACGGAGGTACTCTTGAGTCCTGATATCAGTGGCTCCAGTAACAACGATAACTCGAAATGGGACGTCTGTGTGGGTGTAGAGCGCCTTAAGGCATTTTGGAAACGCGCTGAACCGATCGCGTGGGACAACTAGTATATCAATGCTCTCAGACGATGTTAGTCGTTCCATAAGAGTCAGGATCCATTTGATTATTCTAAGTTCAGGTGAAGCAATTTCTTAGGATCCCCGTTGCGCGACAGAGACTATTGCTAAACTCAGACAAGTGCGCTTGGTCTGGTCATCCGGCTCGTTACAGCGGGTATCAGTGAGGCGGAATGGCTGGCGTCCCGCTCTATCAATACGGTTGTGGATAGCTGAAAGTGTTGGGAGTTCAGCTGTAACCAGAATGGGCCGAGAGCTGTGCAGTCAGGTGACCATCCGGCGGCGGCTAAGCCAACACTCTGTGGGAAGACAATCATGGAAAAGAGCAACGATTCGGAGGACCTACGGACAGTCGCAGCATAGAGTGGCATGCATTCGTCATTGACAAACTCCAGCAGGGCCATCCCCGAAGGGCATGCTCTCCCCCCGGCTATATTGATCTCGAGCAACTACCTAGACCTGAATACTTATAAATGAAATTAGGGAACGTGTAAAGGGGAGTATACTGCTCCCCTCTAAGGCAAGAGACGCCTGAACTGAGTAGACTGTGGCTGATCTACTGACCCGTGTGCAAATTCAGGGTCAGTGTGCAAATTCAGGGTCAGGTCTTGTTCCGTGCATTTCCATCATCCGCATCTCATCGGCCAACTCTGGCAGCCATGGCGAAGTGGAAGAAATAGCGGTCGAGTGAGGCCAAGTCACTCCCATAGAGTTTCCCGCCGAGCATCGCGTCGCACAGCAGCTCTCGTGCTCGGGCGAGCTCTTTTCGCCGACCTTTCCATTGTTCTTCCTCGATCGCCAAATCCAGCGTTTCCAGGTCGCGGTATTGTACGCGTTTATCATTTTGTGGTCCATCATTCCATTCAGGATCAAGTTCTCTGCTTTTCAGGCGTTCAGAACCAGATTATAGTGCCCACATGGAATCAATCAAATACATCTATTGGCAGGATGAAAACCGCCGGCTCGGCTACCTGCAGGACTACCCCGACTACTGGACCCAGGGAAAATCGCTGGAAGACCTGCAAGCCCACCTTCGCGCTCTGTACCTTGATCTCACCAGCGGCGAATCTCCGGCGTCCGGAAGCTCGCTGAGCTGACTCTCCGGTGAAGCGCAAAGACCTCATTCGACAGCTTGAAGCCAACGGCACGTTACCGATTCGCTGCAACGGCCAGCCGGAATCCCAACGCGTGGAGGAGGGCCTTGAGGCTTCGGAATTCTGGATTGCCGCGTTCTGAGAGCATCCTATAGAGGCTCTCGCGATTGAGCTTCGCTTTTTCGGCGAGTTGTGCCACGCCTCCTTGCGCCTCGGCGACGTGTCGTAATGCCAACAGGAACAGCTCTGGATCGTTCTCCTCCAACGCGGCATTCAAATATTCTTCAGATTCCCGTGGATCTCGCAAGTTCTCGATGAGATCTGGCTGATAGGCCTTACTCTTTTTCATGGTCGACTCTTGTATTCGCTCCAATACCATTGTGCTGTTTCGATATCCTTGGACTGTGTATGCTTATCGGCCTCCGCAGAGAAGCAGGACGATCGTTGTGCCTTCTTGTCCAAAATACACTCGATAACCAGGACCATAATCGATACGGAGTTCTTATACGCCGTTGCCTACCGTACGGCATCGCCGAAGTTGCCCACACTGACTCGGTCTAACCGGACTCGAATCTTCGCACGCGCCTTTTGGTCCCGTAAGGAATTCAGCCATTCATTAAAAGGCTCGCGACCTTCTGCCGTGACATAGATCCGAAGCTCTTTCGGAGTGGCCTCCACGGGAGAAGTGTAGCTTATAAGCTACTTTCTGACAAGAGCCATTTCTGTTCCCGCCCACCCTTGCATCTCCTTCTTTCACCCCCGTAGAATGAAGGCCTTCTAGCCTAACTCCTTGGCTTTCTTGTTGGTTTGAGCCAGTTTAAGAAAGGGGATCAGGCCGGCGTGAAGATCGAGTATTCCAAAGGTGAGCGGGCGTCAAAAGAACTCATCCTATTGAATCGCCAACAATTTGAAACCGCCAGCGGCCGGAAGATGAAG
Source organism: Nitrospira sp. SG-bin1 (assembly GCA_002083365.1). NCBI lineage: Bacteria > Pseudomonadati > Nitrospirota > Nitrospiria > Nitrospirales > Nitrospiraceae > Nitrospira > Nitrospira sp. SG-bin1. The sequence continues at coordinate 29,934 of LVWS01000010.1, forward strand.
GTCATGCTGATCTTCCCGCCTGATTGGTTCCCCTCGGAACCCTATCTTTCGCTTCCCTCTCTTACCGCCGTCCTCCGTCAGGCCGGCCACACGGTGATTCAAAAAGACATCAACTGTGAGATGTGGGACTGGTACTTCAGCGAGGATTTTCTGAAGAAGGTACTGCGCCGGGTGCCGCAACAGCTCGATCGGTTGCGAAAGCTTTCAAAGAAGCGAGAGCTGAGCGAAGCCGAGATGGATTTGCAGCTGGCACTCTGCGACGTGACCCATCAACGGATGGCAAAGTTGATCCAAAATGCCGAAGAGGCGAAGCGCGTAATTCGAAGTGAGCAATTCTATGATATCGATAAGTTAGAATGGGCTCTTCAAGTCTTTCGCGAAGTGATGTCTGTCATTTCAATGGTCTATTTTCCAGCGAGAATCTGCATGCCGCCGATGGAGACGGACCTCTCGTACAAGGTCTATGTCTCGTCCGAAATCATGGACGCGGTGAACGATACGCAGGTTAATATCTATCGCGACGTCTTCGATCATTTAGTGAAGCCGGCGATCGAGCGAGAGCAGCCGGACGTGATCGGGATCTCGATCGTCTTGCAGCAGCAGATGTTTTCCACCATGACGTTCTGTGCCCTCATCAAACAGCACTTTCCCCACATCCATGTCACGATCGGCGGGAATACGGTGACCCGCTTGCGCGATGTGCTGCCCCAGTCGCAACTATTCCAGTACTTCGATAGCGCCGTGGTGTATGAAGGGGAGACGGCGTTTGTGCAGCTAGTGTCGGCGGTGGGGGCGAAGCGCAGCCTGGCCGACGTCCCCAATACCATCTATAAGGACGAGACCGGCGTCCATACCTCGCCGACCAGTTATGCGGAGGATCTCGCGACGCTGCCGCCGCCGGATTTCGAGGGTTTGCCGCTGGAGAAATACTTCGTGCCGACGAGGATTTTGCCCTATCTGGCGACGCGAGGTTGCTACTGGGGGCGCTGTGAGTTCTGCGATCACGGGGAAGGTTACACGGCCGGCTATCGGTCGAAGAAAATCCAGGATATTCTCGCCGACATTCAGTTTCTGCGTGACAAATACGGTGTGACGCATTTTCACTTCACCGACGAGTCTTATCCACCCGCCTTGTTCCGCAAGCTCACACGCGGTCTTATTGAAGCCCAGATGGGGATCACTTGGACGACGCACATGCGGTTTGAAAAGAGCCTACTCGATGAGCAGGTCTGGCAGGATGCGAAGGAGTCGGGCTGCCGCTATCTCCATTTTGGCTACGAGTCCGGCGTGGAGCGAGTGCTGCAACTGATGGATAAGGCGACGACGACCGAAGTGATGACGAAGCACTTGAAGCTTACGGCCGAGGCGGGGATTTGGAATCATTGCATGGGCTTCTTCGGTTTTCCCGGTGAGACCAAGGAAGAGGCCTGGCAGTCGGTGCAGTTCCTGGAGGCGAACAAAGACCGTGTCCATTCACTGGGGTTCGGGACGTTCGATCTTGGACGCCACAATCCGGTGGCGAAGCATCCGGAGAAGTGGGGCGTGACGGCCTACAAGAATCCGGAGTGGGACCTGGCGCTGGACTATTACTACACGGTCAAGAACGGGATGAGCATCGAAGAGGCCGAGCGGGTGTTCGAACAATTCGAACGGAATCATCACCCCGGCTGGGATCTGCGGCTCTACACGCGCGAATATATCTTTCTCTATATCTCACGATTTGGTTTAAGCAAGTTGCCGGATCTGCAGCATCAATCCGTTAAGACGTCTGGAGTAGTGCCCACCCTGGCGGGGAAAATGTGATGAGTCGTTGTTCGCATCTCGCGAGATACGCCCTTCACCAACGACGCTTCACGAAAGCAGAGCATGGATAACTTGGTTCAAATAGATGGATTGGCCCCGCTGAAGAGCAGCGACCGCAAAAAGTCAAAGGTCATGCTGTTGTTCCCGCCTGAGTGGGTCCCGACGGCCCCGTACCTGGCGTTGCCGTCGTTGACGGCCGTGCTGCGTGAAGCGGGGCATACGGTCATTCAACGCGATATCAATATCGGGATGTGGGATCACTTCTTCAGCATGGACTTTCTGATCTGGGTGAAGGCCCGGTTGGGGATGCAGCTCAAATCGTTACAAGACAAGGAGAAGGTGGGGCTTCTCGGACTTCTGACTGAACGCGACATGGATCAGAAGGCGGTGGTTGAGGAGGCCTATGACATCGATGTGTTTGATCTGGCCGAACGGGTGGAAGACGCCAAGCGGATCGTGCGGGGGGAGCGGTTCTACGATGCGGAATTGTTAGAGGGAGCGCTGAATACGTTCCGCGAGACCATGGCCTACATCTCCTCCGCCTACTATCCTGCCTCGCTCGTCTTCTACCCGATGGAAAGCAATCTCGGTTATCGCCCCGGTGTCTCGAACGAAGTCTTCGCCTGTTTGGACGATGAGCAGGTGAACGTCTATCGGGATCTCTGCAATCAATTGATCATGCCTGAAGTCGCCAAAGAAAAGCCCGATGTGATCGGGATTTCCATCGGGACACAGATGCAGCTGCTGGCCGGCCTGACCTTCGCCAAGATGATCAAGGAGACGTTTCCGCAGATCCATCTCGTCGTGGGCGGCAATGTGATTACTCGACTACATGAAGACCTTGTGCATCACGAACGATTTTTCACGGAGGTGTTCGACTCGGCTATCCTGTATGAGGGTGAGCATGCCTTGGTATGGTTGATCGAAGCCTTGAATGGGCAGCGACCGATCGCCTCGGTGCCCAACTTGATCTATCGGGATAATGCAGGTCTCCATCGAAATCCTGAAGTCTATACGGAGAAGACGACGGCGCTCCCCTTGCCGGACTTCGATGGAATGCCGATGGATCGCTACTTCGTCCCGGAATTGATCCTTCCCTATCTGGCGACGCGCGGTTGTTACTGGGGCCGCTGCACCTTCTGCGACCATGGTCAGGGCTACTTCGACCAGTATCGGGGGATGCCGGCTCAGCTGGTGATCGATCAGATCAAAGCGCTGCGTGATAAGTACCACTGTCGCCATTTTCTGTTTTCCGATGAGTCCTATCCGCCGGCCCTGTTCAAGAAGGTCTCTCAGCTGCTCGTGGATCAAGACGTCGGGATCAAGTGGACGACGCTCATTCGGTTTGAAGAGACGCTGCAAGACCAGGCGACGTGGGATCTCGCGGCCAAGGCCGGCTGCTGCACGCTCTATTACGGGATGGAATCGGCGAATGAACGCGTCTTGAACCTCATGGACAAGCACGCCAAGAAAAGCGTGATCCAGCGTAATCTTCAGATGGCGGCGAAGGCCGGAATTTGGAACCATGTGATGGCCTTCTACGGGTTTCCAGGCGAAACATATGAAGAAGCGATGGAAACGCGCCAGTTTGTCCTGGAGAACCAGCCGGTGATTCACTCACTGGAACTGTTCTACTTCGTGGCCTACCGCCACACCCCGATGGTGCGTCATCCGGAGAAGTTCGGCATCACGATCCACAAGCAGGAGGAGTACGATCTCCCGCTGGATTACTACTACACCTTGAATGATCCCCATTCGCTCTCGTGTCTTGAGGCCATGCAGCTCTGCGAAGAATTTTACAAGCAGGATTTTCACCCCTGGGCCGTTCGGGTAAACTCACGCGAGCATGTCTTTCTGTATATCTCCAAGTTCGGGACGAACCAATTGCCGCAGATCTATGCGCGGCAGACACAGTCGGTGGGGTCTACCGACGGGGTTTCAGGCTTGATCACTTGGCCTGTCGCGTCGCAGGGCGACGAAGGAATGTCGCGCGTGACAAGCCACGATGCCGGGTGGGCGTGAGGATCATGCGCAAGCGGACGGATGCACTCCCGTTCTTCGACGAATGGAAGGCGGCGTTGAGGATTACGGCCCGGAGTCGTCGGGAACAAAGACCGCTGAAATCAGTGCATAGGCGGCCTCAACCGTCCGAGTCATCTCCTCGGCTTTCCGATACTGTTGCATGTATTGCGTTGGGTTGTTGGTGAGGCCGGCATAGCGTGCAGGGTTCCAGTTGTAGAGTTGGACTCGCTTCGCCCGTTCCAGATCTTCGGTGGTGATGGGAAGTGTGAGGTCCAGAATCTCCAGCGCATGGGCGACGTCCTGCTCGGTGATGCGATCCATGGGCGAAGTGTGCCAAAGAGAAGGAGACCTGTCAAACGATCACGGTCGTTGGCTCGGATGCGAGTTGGTTCTCAGGTGTGATCCAGACGAGTTCGGGAGTGACCATGGCTGAACAACGGTCCCTAAAGTTCTATCAGGCTGATGTCTTTACCTCTCAACCGTTCGGGGGCAATCCTGTCGCGGTATTTCCCGACGCCGACGGCCTGGCGGACGACGAACTCCAACAGATTGCCCGGGAGATGAATCTATCGGAGACGGTGTTCGTCTTTCCGCCGACCGATCCCGCTGCCGTGGCCAGATTGCGGATCTTCACCCCCACCCAGGAAATACCCTTTGCCGGCCATCCGGTGTTGGGGACGTTCTATGTGCTGGCTCAGCTTGGAAGGATTTCCATTCAAGAACCCGTCACCCATGTCACGCAGGAATGTAATATCGGTTTGTTTTCCGTCGAATTGCATGCGGAACAGAGCCGTGTGGTACGGGTCGTCATGTCCCAACCTAAACCGGAATTTCTCGACCCGGTCGATGCCCTCGATGATGTCTATTTGGTCGGTGGAGCCCTCGGCTTGCCAAAACACGTCATCGCCGATACGAAATGGCCCCTCCAAGTCGTGTCGACCGGCTTGCCGGTCTTGATCGTGCCCGTGCGGACGTTGACGGCCGTGCGATCCATTACCCCTGATGCCTCGGCCATCATCAATGTCTGTGAACGGTTCGGCGCCAACGGCATCATGGTCTTCACGACGGTGACCGTTGAATCGTTCGCCTCCGTCCACACGAGGATGTTTGCGCCCAAGATCGGCATTCTGGAGGATCCCGCAACGGGCAGTGCCGGCGGCGCACTGGGTGCCTACCTGGTTCACAATGGCGTCGTAGAAGTCGGACCGACCACCGACATTCTCATCGAACAAGGCTACGAGATCGACCGGCCCTCTCGGATTCTCGTCCAAGTAGAATCGGACGACGATGTGATTCAAGGTGTGAAGGTCGGCGGGCATTGTGTGATGGTGGTGGAAGGGGTGTTGAGGTTTTGAAACGGCGAGTCTCCCGTGCTCGCGCGACGCGCACAGGACTGATCAAATGTTTATCAGATCGGGCTGTGCTCGTCGCATGCGCGCAGTTGGAGACCAATTGGCCTTCCTTTTTAGCTTGGACAAAGAGACGGGCGTTCTTTCTGTCGCCTGCAAGCATTCCAAAACTTTATGTGTGAGGGGAGAGTGAAAAGATGAAGGCGGTACTGTTTCGTGAGCATGGGGGGCCGGATAAGCTCTCGTACGAAGAGATGCCGATGCCGCAGATCGGTCCGCAAGACGTGTTGATTCGGGTCAAGGCCTGCGCGTTGAACCATCTGGATTTGTGGGTGAGGCAGGGGAGTCCCGCCTATGCCGTTCCCTTCCCCCATGTGGGAGGTTCGGATGTTTCGGGCATCGTCGAACGAGTCGGTGCTCACGTGGAGGGCATCGTGATCGGAACGCCGGTCTTTGTATCACCGGGCATCAGTTGTTGGAATTGCGAGTTCTGCTTGGCCGGTCGGGACAATATGTGTCGGACCTATCATCTCCTTGGCGCCAAGGTGCATGGCGGCTATGCCGAGTATGTGAAGGTCCCGTTTCGCAATGTGCTTCCGATTCCCGACAATATCACCTTTGAACAGGCCGCGGCATTTCCGCTCGTGTCCATCACGGCGTCCCACATGCTGTTCGCCTTGGCGCGGCTCCAGCCTGGAGAAACGGTGCTCGTGATGGGAGCGGGAAGCGGCGTCGGGATGATGGCCGTTCAGATGGCCAAGCTGGCCGGAGCGCGTGTGATCACGACAGTCGGTTCGGAAGACAAGATTCCCAAAGCCGTTGTCTTGGGAGCCGATGCCGTCATCGATCACTCCAAGGAAAAAGTCTCGGAACGGGTCAAGTTACTCACGGAAGGGCGAGGCGTCGATGTGGTGGTGGAACATATCGGACCGGACGTATGGGACAGTTGTCTGGCATCGCTCGCAAAGGGCGGTCGGTTGATTACGTGCGGTGCGACGACAGGCGGAGAGGTCCAGCTCAACTTGCGCTCGGTGTTTTCCCGCCAGCTGACGATCAAAGGATCCTATATGGGTACGCGGGCAGAACTGGTGAAAGCCGCGGAATTGATCGGCCAAAAGAGGTTGATCGCCGTGGTCGACCGTACATTTCCGCTTCGGGACGCCCGCGCCGCTCACGCATTGATGGCGAGCCGGAAGTTTTTCGGGAAGATTGTGCTTGTGTGTTGAGTGCCCGCGCCGGCTGCCTTTTTGAGCATTCTTGCCTATCTGTGCTACTCTAGCGCGCATCAGATTAAGCGTGGCCGGCGCTTTCTCACTCATGGTTCACTGAAGAAAGGAGCAAGAGCATGTCCACCGTCGCGAAGATCATGAACAAGAAACCCAGGAGCGTAGGGCCGAAAACGTCGATTGCCAGCGCCGCCAAGACGATGCGTGCGGCGCGGGTAGGATCGCTTTTCGTGAAAAAAGGTCGGCAATTGGTCGGGGTGGTGACGGATACCGACATCGTTCGACGTGCCGTGGCGAGTGGAAAACCATTGGGCAAACTAACCGTCGAGAAGATCATGACGACGCCGATTTGCACGATCGAGGGGAGTCAGCCGGTCGATGACGCGCAGGATATGATGGCCGACCTGGGTGTACGACATCTCGGCGTCACGAGCAACGGGGAAATCTCCGGTGTCGTCTCCGTGCGCGACCTGCTGCTGCACTACAAGCGGTACGCCCAGTCGAAGATTTCGACCGATGTGAGTTACTCGGAACCGAAGATCTCACAGGATTAAAGCAGAGATTCTGAGTGACGAACACTCAGGGTTCGGAACATTACTTTGAGAGTTGTTGAATCACGTGGCCCAGCTCCGGAAGAATGAGCTTTTCCATCGCGAGACGAACGGCGTCTTCCGAGCCGGGCGTGGAAAAAAGGACGCGGCCTTTGATCACCCCGGCGGTCGCCCGGCTCATGATCGCTGGGGAGCCGATGTCTTGATAGGTCAGCAGCCGAAAAATTTCGCCGAATCCCGCAAGCCGTTTCTCCAACATGGCATCCACCGCTTCGAACGTGGAATCACGCCGAGAAATGCCGGTTCCGCCGTTGATGATGATGGCCTGCACTGCGTCGTGGACCGTACCTCTGGCGATCCACAGCTGAATCTGCGCCGGGTCGTCTTTCACGAGATGATACCCAACTACCCTATGGCCTCGTTCTTCAAGGAGCTTGCGAATCAGCTGACCGCTGGTATCCGTGTCAGGCGTGCGGGTATCGCTACAGGTAATGACCATGCACCCGATTGAAGCGGGTGCATGGGCTTTATGTTCGTGAGGGCTCGGTGTAGTCATACGTCTAGAGACATGCTATCAGCCATCCGCTTCAGCGATCAAGCGTTCGGTTCACCGGATCGTTCGAGCCGCACTCGACGGCCGGTCATGCCCATGCGGAATCCGGATTCAGTTTAGCCGCCGGTGTTCCTTTGGCGATATGTTCATCCAGGATCGTGGCCACGTCCGCCTCAGTGACCTTGGCGTACCAGGTGTTGTCGGGATAGACGACGACCGTCGGCCCCTGTTCGCAGGGACCGAGGCAGCCTGTCGCGCTCACCAGTACTTCTCCCGGCGGAACGGACCTTTGCATCAATCCCATGTTGAATGCCATCAACAGCTGTGCGGCACCGGCCGACCCACAAGAGGGTTTGGGGTGGCCCGGAGGACGGGAATTGGTACAGACAAGAATATGATATTTGGGTTTTGGCATAGTCTCCTCAATAAAGATCGACATGGAACATGTAGCTATGGCACCTATCGTGGACGATACGACTCCCACTCCTGGATCACGTCATCCGGAAACTTCCATTGTTTGAGCCCTTTCAACACCCAGTCCAGGTAATGGTCTTTGGGTTTGAACTTCCCGATCGGGGTCGCGGCGTAGGTGGTGACGAGTTCTTTTTCTCCTCCGGCGGTCGAAACGGTGACCTGGAGGTGGCGGTAGGCTCCCTGTGGGACATCTTGCTCGAACTGGTCCATGAGCTTCACGTCTTCGTCCGTGAGGTCAAACACCGCGCCCCAAGTCTTCTCACCCTGTGACGGCACGATACTCGCGAGGCCACAGCGCCATTGTGACGACCATCGGCAAAATTTGACGGTGTGGTCCGGCAAAGTCGCCAGGTAAAGAAATTTGTGTTCCGGGGCCCGCCGTGTGAGTTGCGAGGGATTAAGGAGATCACCGTACAAGAAAAACTTCATGCACCGTACTCATTCTGCGCTCGATCGCCGCGAAGCCTGCTCGTACTTGTAACACACCGGCTTTTCGCCAGACAAGCGCCCTCATCCATGCTCCCGTTCACGGCTACATTGACATGGCATCAGGGCCTTTCTAAGATGCCATGCCATTGTCGCGTTCCACAGGGCTCCTCGATTCGATTGGCCAACAATGAGACGACCATCGTCATGACCGACAGCAGTCCCTTCACGAGATCGCCCGGCACCCACGTCATCCAGTATGCAGCCGTTGCGGTCTTGCTGCTGGGGGTGCTCTACTATGCATGGACCACGTTGTCGCCGGCCACTCCGTCACGAGACGAGCGGGAGGCTGAGGCGTTGGCCATGGTACAGAATCATCCGGCGATCGGGCATCCTACGATCCTGCAAGCCATGAACGAGCATGTTCGTGGCATGAAGGATCGCGGACAGGGGGTTCGGCTCGGGGAATGGCGGGTCAAACGAGTCGATGGAAACATCTATGAGATTCGCATCCAACTTCGGGATCAGAGCGTGCGCGGCCAATGGTTCGAACGGGAGTTTATTTGGCATGCCCACCTTGATCTGAAGAAGGTCAATGCCGCTTCTCTTCCGGCGGATGGAGTCACGCCGAAAGCATCCGATGTCGATCAGCAAACTGTTCCTCCGCGTTCCGGTCCGTCACAAAGTTAGACTGGGCCTCTGAGCGCCGGAGGGACGGCGATCTGAACTTCGTTGCCTCGGATCCGAACCTCGCAACGAGCGACCTGAAAGTTCGGATTACCGACGCGTTCCCCTGAGATGACGCTGAATTGCCAGCCATGCCAGGGGCATTCGACCACCGACTCGCAGAGTTTTCCTTCTCCGAGCGGGCCGCCCGCGTGCGGACAGGTATTGTCGATCGCGTAAAACGCTCCGTCCACGTTGAAGACCGCGATCCAGATCCCATCGACTTCCACGGTGCGTCCCGTGCCGGGTGGGATCTCGTGCGTGAAGGCCACTCTGACGAAATCGTTCATCATCGTCCGCGCTCCTTTGGATTGCTGTAGCCGGTATCAGAAGGACACTTGCTTGATTTCAACGCCCCCTTATGGCATAGAACTACCATCGTGTAGTCCTGCCCCACGGATACACTGCATGGCCGCTGTGGAGGCCCGTTTGGGGATGAGGTTCCTGCATGGAAATGACCCTCCTGCTCAACGCGACCTATGAACCCCTGCGGGTCGTACACTGGCAAAAAGCGATCGCGCTTCTCTGGCAAGGAAAAGTCGAAGTCTTGGAAGTCTATGACCGGGAAATCCACGGGATTTCGCTGTCGATCAAGCTTCCGGCGGTCATGCGGTTGCTCAAGCTGGTGAAATTGAAAGACAGTCATCGTGCCGTCAAGTTTTCCCGGATCAATATTTTTACGCGAGACGGGTACTGCTGCCAATACTGTAGCCACAGGTTCCGGACGGAAGAACTGACCTTTGACCATGTCGTGCCCATCGCCAAGGGCGGGAAAAAGACATGGGAAAACATCGTGACCGCCTGTTGGCGGTGCAACAATCGGAAGAGCGGGCGCACGCCGGAAGAGGCCGGCATGAAATTAAAGAAGCGGCCCGTGAAACCTCGATGGAGCCCCGTCATTACCATCACCATCGGCATTCGCAACACGCCGGAAAGTTGGCGCGATTATCTCTACTGGAACATGGAGCTGGACGCCGATCCGGCCGACACGTAGCATTCGATCCTGCGTAACTCACCGTCAGCCACACAGGAAATCCTTTCCACTGCTGAGCGCCGTGCATTATAGCGGCGGACCGATCAAAGGTGAAACGAGTTGGGAGTCTCGAAATCCCCCTTGCATGATGGAGGGCTCTTCTCGGATACTGAACCATCCAGTCGAATAGGAGTCTTGTCATGGCTGCCAATCCCGGTTTTCCCTTGGTCTTGGACGTCAAAGGTTGGCCGGTTCTGGTGATCGGCGGCGACGAGGAAGCGTCGGAAAAAACACAACGCCTGCTCGAATCCGGTGCGAGGGTCACGGTCATCAGTCCGACGCTGAATGAACCGTTGCGTCGGCTGGCGGCCTCCGGAAAAATCATTCATCGTGGACGCCATTTCCGTGAAACGGATCTCGAACATGTCATCCTCATTCTCAATACCATTCGAGGGGACCGCGATTTTGCACGGATGCTGCAGGCGAACGCCCGGGAAAAGCGGGTGCTGCTCTGGTCGGTCGACTACCCGGAGGCCAGCAGTGTGACGATGCCGGCCGTCGTGGCGGCTGGGCATGCGCGCGTTGCGATCAGTACGAGCGGGGTAGCCCCGGCGCTTTCAGGATTCATAAAAGAGGATCTGGAGCACATCCTCGATGCCGAGTTCATCGAATTCGTCGAGTGGCTCGGGCAACTGCGTGAACAAGCCAAGGCCAATGAGCCGGATGCTGAAAAGCGGCGGGCTCTGCTCCGTGACGCGTTGGACGGTTTCCGTTTTCTCGGTAAGGTGCGCTATCCCAAGGTCTGGTCGGAACGACGGTCTCAGGGGGTGACGAGTGCACAGCCTGATGCCGCACAACAATAGGAGTGATGATGGTCCTACTGGAATTCAGCATGTCCCCGTTGGGGAAGGGCGAGAGCGTCGGAAAATACGTGGCCCGTTCCCTCGATATCATCGATAAGAGCGGAGTCGCCTATCGATTGAACCCGATGGGAACGGTGTTGGAAGGTGAATGGGAAGACGTGTTCTCCGTGGTGCAGCAATGTTATGAACGGATGAAGAAGGATTGCAACCGTATTTCCTGCACGATCAAAGTGGACTACCGCAAGGGCTACAGTGGACGCTTGCAGAGTAAGGTGGCCAGTGTTGAAAAGACACTCAAACGGTCGGTCCGACAATAGAAGGACATACTCTTGACGCTTTCCTGGGGAATCCACCTCACGACCCAGGAAGGCAAGCTCTTTCGGCATGTCCCACCGACAGTCCCACTTTTGAACGGTTTTCCCCCACGGACGAAAGGGGGCACATCCTTGTATTGCAAAGCTCATGGGGCGCCGATATACTCGCCGAGCCATACGTGATCTCCGTCTAGAGAATTGTGCGAGTGATCAAATCCGGGGCGCCTTCGCGGTCCTCGGTCGGCGTCATGGCAATCCGCCCAAAGCACCACGCTCAGTGCTGTCCATGATCCTGTCATTTTAGGGGATGATGCCATGACAAGCAGCACGCTGGACATCGTCGAGACCAAGTCCCTCTCGAACATTGAACTGTTTCCCAAGGATCGAACGATTCTCGATCAGGGCGCGATGGTGTTTCGCCCGTTCGGTTTGGATGAAGAGGGACAGACGATCCGAGACCTCAGCGGAGTCAGTATCAGAGCCGTCACGGTTTTTCTGGAGAAGTTGGTGTCGTCAGACAGAGGAGTGTCGGCCGGCAAGGAAGCGGTCGAGCAGTTGTGCCGCCTCTTGAATGACCGCATCAAGGACCCCGTCTATCACGTGACCCCGGAATTTCTGAAGAATCCCTGGAACAGCTATTCATACGAATTTACCTCCTATCTGTATGAGTTCTGCGAACAAATCTCGGGGGATCCTCGGTTTGCGTTCAAAGCCGGGGCGGAGAAGGTGTCTCCCATCATGCTGGCCCTCACGCGTCCTTTTTCCCTCTCGCAGATTTACACGATGTTTCCCTACTTCGGGAATAAGTTTACGTCCGGGTCTGTCGAGTTCCGAGTCGCGCAAGTCACGAGCAACACGGCGGCGGTCGGGATGCGATTTACCGACCGGACGCTGCGGCAATTCGGACCGTACCGCAGACGGTGCGCTTGTCTGGTCTGTCAGTCCGCACAGGGCATCATGGTGGCCATGGCTGATCGCATTCACGGCCTCTCTCAGGCGGAAGCGGTCGAGACGTCCTGTATCGGCAATGATGATGAATGGTGCCAGTGGACGATCCGATGGCAGAATGAGAGCCGGTATCGGAAGCGGTTCTGGCCAGGGACTTCACGTCGTGAACCGACCCGTCCGATGCAACCGAGCGGCGAGTCAGTCGTCGGTATAGAGCCGTCTCAAGATACCCATCGAGCGACAGCGAGCCGTATCGAGACGTCTCCCCATGCCCGGCAGAGTTTTACGTGGTTCCTCTGGGGTGGAGTGGCGGGCTTGGTTCTCATGGCGGGAGTCGGAGTGTTCAATCCGACCGTCAGCCTCGGGGAAGCGTTGTTGGTCGGATTATCTCCGATGCTGGTCGTCGGTATCATGGTCAATCGCCGGCTGCTTCGTGAAAGCGAACGGCGCGAGGCCTTGATTCAGGAGCAAATTACTTTCGTCGAAGCTCGTCACGAGGAATTGCGCGAAGCATATCTGGAGCAGGAGCAGATGCGGGTGGAGTTGCGCAGAAAAATCGCCCAACTCACGGCGTTGCATCGAGCCGGGTTGTCGTTCAACTCGACGTTTGAACGGGATGCGCTGCTCCATCAGGTGTTGGAAGCCCTGACGCACGAGCTCAGCTACAACAGTGCCATGGTGTCCATGTTCGACCCCTGTGAGAACACGGTCCAACATATCCGTCTGATCGGCGCTCCTCCGGAGGTCGAAACCTTCGCCCGGTCCTGTCGGATTCCGATCACCGATCGAGAGAGTCCCGAGGGGACGGTGGTCCAGCAAGGCCGCCCCCTCTTGGTCAAAGACATCGAGTCGATACGGAGCCGTCTCCATCCCCTGAATCAACGCTTGGCCGAATTGAGCGGAACCAAAGCCTTGGTGGTGGTTCCCATCAAGACCAAAGACCGTATCTGGGGCATGTTGACGGTCGATCGTTCGCACAATCAAAGCGTGACGGAAGACGATTTGGAGCTGATGACGACCGTCGCCAGTCAAGTCTCCATCGCGTTGGACAATGCGTCAGCCTATCAGCAGATCGAAGAGTGGAATCAAGGGTTGGAGGTCAAGGTCAAAGAGCGCACCGAAGCGCTGGAGCGGGCCGACCGTTTGCGTGCCCAATTCCTCTCCCATGTGTCCCATGAGCTGAGAACCCCGCTCACATCCATCAAGGGGTTTATTCAGAACCTGTTGGATGGACTGACCGGCCCGCTGAACGACAAACAGCAGCGGTATCTCGTGCGCATGTCGGAAAACTCGGATCGGCTGGTTCGCATGATCGAGGATCTCCTTGATCGCACCCGTATCGAGACGGGGCGCTTGGAAGTACATCCGGCCGATGTCGAGCTCGAACCTTGTCTCGCCGACGTGATCGAGCAACTGAAGCCGTTGGCTCAGGCAAAACAGCAATCCCTGGAATTCCATTGTGCTGAGACCGACGTTGTCGTCTGGGCGGATCGCGATCGTTTGATTCAGACGGTCGTGAATCTGGTGCAAAACGCCATCAAGTTCACGCCGCCGGGCGGAACCGTGTCGGTCGCTTGCGAATTGACGAACGACCGCACGGCGACCGTTCTCGTTCGGGACACGGGGCCCGGTATTGCCCCGGAATGTCTGGATAAGATTTTCGATCCGTTCTTCCGCGTCCAGCAGGGCCAGCGCTCGGCTCCCAAAGGGTTAGGACTAGGTCTGTCGATCGTCAAAACACTGGTGGAGCTGCAAGGAGGGGAGGTGGCGGCTCGTAACCGTCCGAATGGCGGCGCAGAACTGTCCTTTACGATCCCGATCCATGCCGTGAAGGTACTCCCGTTGCTAGAGTCCCATCTTGTGGGCCAACAGGTTCTGGTGGTGGATGACGATCTCGACATCCAGCAACTGCTTCAAGATCGATTGAAGGCGGGAGGGTACCAGACATACTCGGCGTTCGATGGGCACCAAGCGCTGGCCATGCTCCACTCACAGGAGTTCGACGGGATGATTCTGGACATTGGCATCGGTCAGATCGACGGCCTGGAGGTGCTTCGACGAGTACGTCTGACGAATCCACACCTTCCTATCATCATGATCACGGCGTCGGGATCGCAAGAACTCGCGGTGAAGGCGATCGGGTTGGGAGCCCAAGCCTATCTGCTCAAACCGTTCGACGCGGGCCAGCTTCAGCAGACCATGGATCGGTGGTTCCGACGTGCATGACCGTCACCATGTGATCGGTCCATGCAACCGCGGGGCCGTCAGGAAGATCCGAAAGCAGTTCATATCCAGACATTCCATCATATGCGGGTTCTCCCTGCTGGTGATTTTTGTCACCGCCGCCTGGCATTCCACGCCCACGTTCGCTCAGGTTCCCCGCATTCAAGGACAGGGGGCGGCTGCATCCGGGATGGGCAACGCCTTCGCTGCCCAGGCCGACAATCCGTCTGCGTTGCATTACAATCCGGCTGGGATGACGCAGCTTCGTGGCGTGCAGATCATGGCGGGGGGGCTGCTCGTCGGTGGACCGCTCGACCATCGAAGTCCGGACGGTACTGCGACGGCAGGTGATCACGATGGCGTTGTCGCGTGGCCTCCTCCCGCTCATAACTACATTACGGCAAATCTCCAAGGCCTTGGTATCCCGCTGCTCGAGAAGCTCACGGTCGGGTTGGGGGTGACCACGCCGTTCGGTTCAGCAACAAGGTGGCCAAGCACGAGTCCTTTCAGTGCCATCACCACATTCAGCGCATTGCCGTTGTTCGATATCAAGCCGACGTTCGCGTATCAACTTCTTCCGGATTTTTCGATCGGCGCAGGTGTGGACATCTATACCTTTTCCGGTCTTTTCGGGGAAGGCCATGCCGAATTCCAAAGGATCCTCCCCCCCGGGAATACGGTTGAATTGAATGGGAAAGACACAGCTCTCGGCTTTAACGTCGGTACGTTGTACACGGCGTTGCGGAATGGAGATGGATTGCCGATCGTGAACGTTGCGGTCGTCTACCGAAGCCAGGCGACGCTCCATTTGGACGGAGTGCAGTTGCTCAACGGCGTGAAGGTTCAGGATACCACGACGACCTTTGTCCTGCCTCAAGTCATCACCGGTGGGATCGCGATGTGGCCGGTTCGGAATGCTGAACGCGAATGGAAGCTCGAATTGAACGTCGACTATATCGGCTGGAAATCGGTCAGAAACTTAGATCTTCGGCGACCTGATGGAACGGTCTTTCTTCAACAACCACAGAATTGGAAAAGCACCTACGCCGTTTTGATCGGAACGGAGTATCGATGGCTGAAGATGGATCGGCTGCCCGGGTGGGAGGTCGCTGTGCGGGGCGGCTATTCGAACCTGCAAACACAAGTCCCTGACTCCACCTTCAACCCAGCGATCCCATCGGCCGATCTTCATATTGTTTCAACGGGAGTTGGTTTCCTCTGTAGGGAAAAGGGATCGCTCTTTGGATTCGTGGCATGTGGACATCTTGGAATCGGCTCAATAAAGACGAAAACCATCGGTGTGGACCTGTCGTACCAGGTGTCACTCTACGAACCCAGGACTGTTGAGGGGAATACCGGGCCGCGAGCGGGAGTCAACGGGTTCTACGAAAATACGGCGCACACTGGCGGACTCTCCGTCCGCATCGGCTTCTAACCAAGGTCCGTGTATCTCACATCGTATGGTATCTCCGAATACAAGAATGAGCAGGGGCGGAGGAAGGATTCAGGAGGCGACGTAGAGCCTGGGAATCTGCGGGCTGATCGCGCACAACACTTCATAGGAAATGGTTCCGGCCCACTCGGCCATGTCGCGGGCCGTGATGAGTTCGTCCTGCTGGCGCCCGATCAACACGACTTCATCTCCCACGACAACTCCTGGTATCCTGGTGACATCCACCATCACCATGTCCATGCATACCAATCCCACGATGGGAGCCCGTTGCCCTCGAATCAGAACATGTCCTCGATTTGAGAGCCGGCGGTTCAATCCATTGGCATAGCCGATCGGGAGAACCGCGATGCGTGTCGGACGTTTTGCCGTGAACGTCCTGTTGTAACTGACGGTGCTTCCGGGTGGGATGGTCCGAAGTTGAGCGATGCGAGTCTTGAGGGAGAGCACCGGCATCAGGTCAGGCGTTTGAATCGTAGAGGGAAGAGTATGGTACCCATACAACATGATGCCGGGCCGTACGAGCGAATAGTGGGCAGATGGAAAACGAACGGCACCGCCGCTATTGGACACATGCACGAGAGGAACCTGAAATCCGCCTTCCAGAACGACTTTCAGGGCTTTGTTGAACCGACTGATTTGTTGTTCCGTCACGTCCGGGTCGGATCCGTCGGCATCGGCCAGATGGGTCATCAGGCCTTCCAGGTGTAGGGAGGGAGGAAATGTGTGCGAGTTGATGACCCTCACGAGTTCATCATGCGTCAGACCAAGCCGACTCATCCCGGTCTCGACTTTAAGATGGATCGGGTGGGGGGACTCGCGTGATGCCGCCGCCTGTCCCAGCGCCGTGAGCACGGAAGGATCGCTTATCACCGGGGTGAGTTGGTGGGTGAAAAGCTCGCTGAATTGTTCTTGAAAAACCGGTCCGAGGACGGCAAGAGGCACCGTGATGCCGGCTTGCCGAAGCGCAATGCCTTCATCGGTGGAAAAGACGGCAAGGCGAGCGACGCCGTACCGTATCAAGGCCTGGGAGGTCTCGATCGCGCCATGGCCGTAAGCGTTGGCCTTGACCACGGCCATGACGGCGCATCCGGGAGACAAAATCCGTCGAAACTGGGAGAGATTGTATGAGAGTGCCGTCAGATCTACGGTGGCGACGGTCGGATGGAAGGATGACGTAATGGGCACGCGTTGAAGCGAATCAGGAAGCCGGACTCAGACCTCCATGATTTCCTGTTCCTTTTTCTTGATCACGTCATCGATTTTTTGGCCGTATTGCTCGATCAGCTTTTGCGTCTCTTGCTCGCCCTTGCGCAGTTCATCCTCGGTGAGCGTGGCATCTTTTTGGAGTTTCTTCAATTCTTCATTCGCTTCCCGCCGGAACCCTCGAATCTGAACCTTTGTCTCTTCTCCGTGCTTTTTGCAGATTTTCGTCAATTCTTTTCGGCGCTCCTCCGTCAAAGGCGGAAGAGGGACTCGAATCACCTTTCCGTCGTTTGACGGCGTGACACCCAACCCTGAGTTGGATATGGCTTTCTCGATTTCTTTGATCAGTTTCGGCTCCCAGGGTTGAATGGTGATGAGTCGCGCCTCAGGAGTGGAGACATTGGCGACCTGTTTGAGCGGGGTGATGGTTCCATAATAGTCGACACGAATGCCGTCGAGCAGCGCGACGGAAGCCCGCCCTGTCCGAAGACCCGACAGATCTTTCCGCAGGTGTTCGAGCGCTTGTTCCATATGGGTGATGAATGCCTGTCGAATCGTGGCCGCGTTGGACATGAGGATACCTCGTGATGGAATCAGCGATCGCCGAGCGTGACGAGTGTTCCGATCGGCTCGCCTAATGCCACGTGTTTAAAGTTGCCCTTGACCTTCAGGTTAAACACGATGAGAGGCAATTTATTGTCCATGCAGAGGCTGATCGCCGTGGAATCCATCACCTTGAGCTTCTGATTGAGAATGGACAAGAAAGAAATCCTCTCATATTTCTTCGCCGACGGATTGGTGACAGGATCGGCGTCATAGATGCCGTCGACTTTGGTCCCTTTCATGATCACTTGCGCGCTGATCTCCATCGCGCGCAGGACGGCGGCCGTATCGGTCGAAAAATAGGGGTTGCCCGTGCCGGCTGCAAAAATGACCACGCGGCTTTTTTCAAGGTGGCGGATCGCCCTCCGACGGATGTACCCTTCGGCGAGCTGGCGCATCTCGATGGCGGATTGGACGCGGGTGATGATCCCGATCCGCTCCAGCGCATTTTGGAGTGCCAACGCATTGAGCACCGTCGCCAGCATCCCCATGTAATCCGCTGAGGCGCGCTCCATGCCGGATGCGCTGGCCGCGATCCCACGAAAGATATTACCGCCGCCGATGACCACCGCCACCTGAACGTCAAGGGCGACGACCGAAGCGATTTCTTCCGCGAGGTTTTCCAAAACGGATGGCTGAATGCCGTAGCCCTGCTCACCGGCCAACATCTCCCCACTGACTTTCAGAAGGAGGCGTTGGTATTTGGCTGAGCTCATGCTTCGCCTAATTGATAGCGGGTGAACCGGCGGACATTCATGTTTTCGCCGATCTTCGCGATCTTCTGGGCCAGGAGGTCCTTGACGGTGACGGCGGGGTCTTTGATGAACGATTGTTCCAACAAGCAGTTTTCCTGGTAAAACTTCTCCAGCTTGCCTTCGACGATCTTCGGCCACGCGGCGGGAGGCTTTCCCATTTCCTTCGCCTGCCCTTCGTAGATCAGCTTCTCCTTTTCGGCCAGATCAGCCGGAACATCCTCGCGCTTGACGAAAGACGGCTTCGCCGCCGCCACCTGAAGAGCAAGGTCGTTGACGAACGCCTTGAACTCCTCATTCCTCGCGACAAAATCCGTTTCACAGTTGACTTCGATCAACACACCGATTTTCCCACCCATATGAATGTAGGAATGAATCAGCCCTTGATTGGTTTCACGCCCGGCTTTTTTGGCCGCCGCCGCGAGGCCTTTTTGCCGCAGATAATCGACGGCTTTTTCGACGTCATTCCCGTTTTCATTGAGGGCCTTCTGACAATCCAGAATGCCGGCCCCTGTTTTTTCACGAAGCTCTTTTACGAGCTGACTGGATCCTGCCATGGTTCGTTATTCCTTCGCTCCGTCGATGAGAGTGAGCCGTTGATATGAATAATCGTGTCAGTTCACGAAACGGGAACGCTTTCAACTCGCATGGCGGGTTTCTTTTCGCCGCTGGCCGGAGCCGCTTGAAACTCTGCTTCTTCTCGCTGGGCCTTCAGATGCGCGCCCTCGATGCAGGCATCGGCGATCTTCGACGTAATCAGCTTGATCGAGCGAATCGCGTCGTCATTTCCCGGAATCGGGTAAGCGATGTCATCCGGGTCACAATTGCTGTCCAAGATCGCGATGACCGGGATATCCAGTCGGTTCGCTTCTTGAACGGCAATTTTCTCGATCCTCGTGTCCAGGACAAAGACCGCTCCCGGAAGGCTGCGCATGTTCTTGATGCCGGACAGATATTTTTGGAGCTTGGCGATATCCTTCTGCATGAGAAGGACTTCTTTCTTTTTGAGACCATGCTCGCTGGGGTTGAGAAGCGTCGTTTCCATCTTCTTCATCTTGTCGATACTGCGCCGAATAGTTTGGAAATTGGTCAACATCCCGCCCAACCAGCGTTGGTTGACGAAAAACATATTGGCCCGCTTGGCCTCTTCTTCGAGGATGTCCGCGGCTTGCCGCTTGGTACCGACGAACAGGACGGAATCTCCAGCCGCGACAAGGTCTCGGACGAAGGCATAGGTCTGCTCCATCCGCGTCAAGGTTTGCTGAAGATCGATGATATAAATGCCGTTACGTTCGCCGAACAGAAACTTCTTCATCTTGGGATTCCAGCGGTTGGTCTGGTGCCCGAAATGAACGCCGGCTTCCAACAACTCCTTGATTGCCACCACTCCCATGCCTTCACCTCCCTTCAAGCTTGCAGAGCACCCGTACATCGGGCGAGGGAATCGCTTCCCTTAATCTCAAGCCGCGCAGCGTCTTGACGCTGATGGTTATTTTATTGAATGGGGCCGTTCTCTCTTTGTGCCGGAAACAACCCCCTGTCAGATCCAGACCGAGGACGCTACCATAGTCCTGTCGGGGTTTCAAGTTGCCTAGAGTCTTTTATATTAGGATCGATAGCTTGCGTTAATGCGGACATAATCATACGAAAGGTCCGTCGTCCACATCTGGGCACGAGCGCGACCCTGCCCAAGCTGGACGGTGATCGTAAACTCCTTTTGTTTGAAGACCTGCGCGATCTTCTGTTCCGCTTCCAGTCCCATTCCCACCCCCCGCTGTACCATCATGATGTGACCGAATCGGACCGTGACTTTGTCTGGGTCGATCGCAACGCCGGATCGTCCGAGGGCCGCCATGATTCTGCCCCAATTGGCATCTTCCCCAAACAAGGCGGTCTTGACCAGGTTCGATGTTGCGATGGTGACCGCGACACGTTTCGCCGCTGCCACCGTGGCGGCTTCTTCCACCAGAATGGTGACGACCTTCGTGACTCCTTCCCCGTCGCGGCAGATCATGAGGGCCAATTCCCGAGCCGCATCAGTTAAGAGTCGTTCGAAGTCCCGATAGGCGCTCGTGCCTTGTTGAATGGATCGGTTTTTGGCAAGGCCATTCGCCAGACAGAGAACCGTGTCATTGGTGCTGGTATCACCGTCCACTGTAATGCAGTTGAAGGAGCGATCGACCGTCGATTTCAATGCCTGCTGGAGGGCGGCTGGAGCAATGGCCGCATCCGTCGTCAGATAGGCGAGCATGGTGGCCATGTTCGGATGAATCATGCCCGATCCCTTAGCCATGCCTCCCACCGTCACGACGCGACCGCCGATTTTCGCTTGTCTCGTCACGGTTTTGGGTCGCAAGTCCGTCGTTAAAATCGCTTGGGCCGCGTGTTCGCCGCCTGGAACGCTGAGACGGGCGATCAATAGTGGAATCGCCGCGGTGATGCGATCAATCGGCAGCACACGACCGATCACACCGGTCGATCCCACGAAGACTTGGTGCACAGGAATGGAGAGTTGTTGTGCCACGGTCGTCGCCATGGCTTTTGCCGCCACCAACCCTTGTTCACCCGTGCAGGCATTGGCATTCCCGCTGTTGACAATGATCGCCCGCCCGCAGCGGGACCGAAGATGACGCCGATCCAGAAGGACCGGTGCGGCTGCAACACGATTGGTTGTGAAGACGCCCGCGATCGGTCCGCTCACGTCGGACACGCAAAGGGCTAAATCGAGAAGTCCTGGTTTTTTGATCCCGCAATGAATTCCGGCGGCTTGAAATCCCAACGGTGCGGTGATGCCGACGTGTTGTGGTTGCATGCGCTGTCTCGGGTCGCGTGACGGTTGTGTCGGAGAGGATGATTAGGGATAACTACCTGCTGCCGTAAGGCCGGTGTGCTCAGGAATGCCGAGCATTACATTCATGGCTTGAATGGCTTGGCCAGCAGCTCCCTTGACAAGATTGTCGACGGCCGCCACCGTCACAACCCATCCAGCCCGCGAATCTGTGTACAGGCCGATGTCGCAATAATTCGTTCCTTTAATGTAACGCGGATTGGGAACGACATCCTCATAGAGTCTGACGAATCGTTCGCCTTTATAGAAATCGCGGTATAGGCCCCGAAGGTCGGAGAGTTGCATGGGCTGCGTCAACTTGCAATACGCCGTACTCAAGATACCTCGATTCATCGGGACAAGATGAGGGGTGAACGCCACGGTCACGGAGCCGACGTGGTTCATGAGGCCGGAGAGTTCCTGTTCGATTTCAGGAATATGGCGGTGTTGCCCGATTTTGTAGGGCTCCAGGGATTCATGCGCTTCGGGAAAATGGTAGGCCAGGGCCGGACTCCGTCCCGCTCCCGATACGCCGGATTTTGCGTCGATCACAATCGTGTCCGGCTGCACGAGCTTTTGGGCGAACAGTGGCGCCAACTGTAGGACGGCGGCGGTGGGATAACATCCGGGCGATGCAACCAGCCTCGACTTCGCGATCGCGGCCCGATGGAGCTCGGGTAACCCATACACCGCGTCGTTGAGTAAATGTGGATGACTATGCGGAGCGTGATACCACTTCTCATAGGTGCCGGCGTCCTTCAACCGATAGTCCGCGCTGAGATCGACGACGGGCTTGCCGGATTTGATGCAGGCCGCCACGGGATCCTGCGATTTGGTATGAGGCAGCGCGAGAAAAATGGCATCGGCCCGCTCCGCCAAGGCTTCCGGCGCCAAAGCTTCGAATTGAAGATCGACGATTCCCTTGAAGCTGGGAAACACGGCTGAGACCGACTGGCCAGCTGACTTCTCAGACGTCACGGCGGTGATGGTGAAATAGGGATGGGCTGCCGCAAGCCGAACAAGTTCCGCACCGGCGTATCCGCTCGCTCCCGCGATGGCGATTCGAAATGTCTCACTCATGGGTCACATCGTTATGGTGATTGACGGTCACAAAGAAGACACAAAAAAGGGAAGGCACAGAGCCTTCCCTTTTCCTGGATCGTCGGCCCCTGCGCCTAGCGCTTGGAGTACTGGAACCGCTTGCGCGCGCCCTTCTGCCCGTACTTCTTGCGTTCCTTCACGCGTGAGTCACGCGTGAGCAACCCTTCTTTCTTCAGGGGGCTGCGGGTCGAGGGGGTCATCGCCACGAGCGCCCGCGCGATGGCATGGCGGAGCGCGCCGGCTTGCCCGGTCGGGCCGCCCCCATAGACGGTCGCGCTGATCGAGTACTTGCCCATCAGGCCGGCCATCTCAAGGGGTAGCTGAATAATTTGCCGGAGAGTGAGACGAGGAAACGCCTTCTCCAACGGCTTATCGTTCACGATGATATCGCCCGCGGTGCCTGTGACCCAGGCTCGGGCGACCGCGCACTTTCTCCGCCCCGTTGCGTATTGTGTCACCACTGCCATGCGACTCGTCTCCTTCTGTTTGAGGACATCTCTAGAGTGCAATAGGTTCAGGCCGTTGAGCGTGATGCGGATGATCGGGCCCGACATAGACGCGGAGTTTGCGGGCCATGCCGTTGCCCAGCGGGGTCTTGGGCAACATGCCCTCAATCGCGCTTGTGAGGAGGCGCGTAGGGTCTTTCCGAAACACATGCGCGGCGGAGGCGGTTTTCAATCCTCCCGGATACCCTGTGTGGCGCCGGTACAGCTTGGTCTCCATTTTGTCGCCGGTCAATTGGATCTTTTCCGCATTCACGATGACCACATGATCACCCATATCGACATTCGGCGTGAACGTCGGTCGGTGTTTCCCCCGTAAAATGCTCGCCACCCGCGCGGCCAATCGGCCCAGGGTTCTCCCCTCGGCATTCACCAAATGCCAGGTTTCTTTCACTTCAATCGGATTCTCGAAATACGTCTTCATCGTTTTCTCCACGGCTGCAACGCTGTCAGCGTTTGAAGGGGGTTAAACTTCTTGCACACCGATATTCTTTGTTTCCAACTTGGACAACCACGCATCGAGATTTTGACCGCTGCGCCGTCTCCAGACATCCTGCGTGACATAAATGGGCGCCTGGCACCGAAGCGCCAATGCAATGGCGTCGCTCGGTCTGGAGTCGATGGTGCGCACGACTCCTTTGTTCTCGAGGAAGACGGTCGCGAAGTAGGTGCTGCTTTTGACGTCCGTGAGGACCGCCCGTTCCATTTTGATGCCGAGGTGCTCGCCGAAACTCTTGATCAGATCATGGCTCATCGGTCGAGGGGTGGTCGATGAATCCAAGGCGCGTTTGATCGCTTCACCTTCCGATGCCCCGACCCATATCATGAAATGCTCCGGCGCACCGTCGGCTCGGCTCAGCACGACGATCCTGGTATCCGTGTTCGAGTCTTCGACCACTCGATTGACCGTCAGCTGGATCAACGGTTCGGTCGATTGAGATGCGCGCTCTTCCATACAGCCATCCAGATGATCCGTCAGGAATCCAACTTTCCGAAGTCCTCCGGCTTCAAATTCTCCAGCCACTGATCGAGCTCTTCCGAATTTTGCTTTCGAATCACGGACTCACTCGCGAAGATCGGAGCTTGGGTCCGGAGCGCGAGCGCGATGGCGTCGCTGGGACGGGAGTCAACGGTATATTCCGAGTCTGCGTACATGAGATGCACCTTGGCAAAATAGGTATGTTCGTTCAGGTCCGTAATGACCACACTGATGACCTTGGCGTTGAAGGCATCCAAATATGCTTTCGTGAAGTCGTGAGTCATGGGCCGTGGAGGCGCCACATTTTCAATCGCCAGGCTGATCGAACTGGCTTCCGATTTTCCGACCCAGATCGGGAGCATTTCGGACTGATCATCGTCTCGGAGGATGACGATATACGCATTGTTATAGGGGTCGAACATGAGACCCTTGACCTGCATCTGCGTGATCATCGCCGAACTAAATCCTCCCTTCCGCCATGAGGGAATGGCAGAACGTGGCACAATATCACTTCCGAATTGGTGATGTCAATGAACCCTGCGACAATCCAAGGGAAAGTGGAGCGAACTCGGGGAACTCTTCCGTAAGAAATGCGCAATCAGCTGGTCGGCGGACGATAGTTTTCGGCCACCTTTGATGAATCGACCTGTTCGCCCAACTTCAAGAAGGCTTTCATCTGCTTGCGAACGAGTTCACGTCCACTCTCATCGCCGAGATTGACCTGGTACTCATTGATGACCATCACCCGCATGCCTTCCCACTTCTTCCAGCAGCTTACGCAGACCTTGCTTTTTACTTCCGACTCGAGCTTCCCCAAAAAGAGGGGAGCGGTGATCGCCTCACCAGATTGTCCGCACGTCACGCAAGAAACCTCTGCCATATCCGAGCGCTCCTTTTTTCGCTATCTCGAAGGATTAAACAGTCAAAGGTTGAAAAAATACTCATTATATCGGTGAAGCATTCTATCGGTGAGGCATTCTAGCAGAGATGTTCCGACGAAGAAAAGGTCAGAGTATCCTGCTCCCCTTGAAATTGAGACCACCTTCA
>LVWS01000011.1 GCA_002083365.1 Nitrospira sp. SG-bin1
TTAACTCAGTGTCCACGGAATCGGGGGTAGCTCATAAAGCGTGTTTGCACACCTATTACCCTAGTAATTGTATTGGACGAGCAGGCTTGGCGCTTTCCCATCGTCCGGGCGTTCAACGTTCATCGCCTGTCCTGTAATGTGGAAATTCGATGGGTTCTGGCGCGTTGCGTTGCGTAAGCACAGGGAATCACCAAGGGGCCCCCTGCGTATTGCCTTATTGGCCATGACGATCGGACTGCCGAGTAGGTGCGAGCTATGTAGGTGAACCGCTTGCCGGCGAACTGTGCGGATTACGCGAATTAGGGCGATTCAGATGAGGCGAGCGAAGGAAGTGTGGTCAGGACGAGCGAGGCGGCTGGGTCATCCGGCTTGAGCGGTGAAACCAGCAAGGGCCGTTGCTCCTGATTGAACTGAGTCTTGGCCGCCCAGGCACGCCTCGGAGTCCCTTCAAGAGGTAGTAGGTGAAGAGGTGGCGGTACTTTGTGATCGTGAGTTTGTGGAGTAGAACAGGAGTTCTGTTTCGGCGTTTAGGGGGTACGAATGTCGATGCCGTCCAGGCGAAAGCTTAGAAAGTCCCGCGTATTGAAGGTGAGTAAGGTCTTCACGCGCGCAGCTCTTGCACAAGCTGCGATCACCCAATCATAGGTCCGACCGCCAGCTATGTCGTGGTGGGCGGCGTCTCGGAGCAGCGGCCGAAAGGCTTTGTTGTCCAAGGCTACGAGTGTTCCGACGTCGAGAAAACTGGTCTCGATCAGAGTGATCGCGTCCTGCGGCGACAGTCGATGGGGCGGCGGGAGTCTGGTGAGTACTGCGTAGGCCTCGATCAGGGTTGGCGTGGCGATGACCAGGGATTCCCGCTCCGCAAGTCGGCGCTCCATCTCCGTAATGGCTCGCTCATGGTGCTCATGCCAGGTGCACACCGTGGCGACCATGACGCTGGTGTCGGGGAGAAAACTACCCATATGGGGCTAGGAGGTTGCTCTGTCGCGGATCAGTTGTCGGCGTGTCCGCTCGACGGTCTCGCTCGTGAGTTGCTCGACCGGATGATCCGGCATCGCAACAAGAAACCGACCACGTTTCTTCAGCTTGACAGGGAGCGGTGCCGGCTCGATTTCAATTAGTCCCTGTCTCCAGCGGATCTCCAACTCGGCGCCTGGCTGTAGTCCTGCTTCCCGCCGCAGTTCCTTGGGAATCACCAGACGACCAGCAGTATCGATGGTTGTTTTCATGGTAGTAAATATACCATTGTTTTACCCATTCTGCAAACATGACCTTGGTACAATGGTTATTGTCTATACAGGTGCCGTGACGATTGGCCTGCCGAGATAGGAAGTGCAGTGAACGGTTGAGCCACTTGCCAGCGAACCATTATGAATCGTGCGGATTAGGGCGCTTCAGAAGAGGTAAGCGAAGGAAGTGCGGTCAGGACAAGCGAGGCGGCTGGGTCGTCCGGCTTGAGCGGGGGAAGCAGCAGAGGCCGTTGCTCCTGGTTAAACTGAGTCTTCGCCGCCCAAGCGACTTTTTGGCGCACGTAACCGGCGAGCTCTCCGAATGTGACGGTGCCGTTGCGGTTGGTATCAGCCTCGCCTCGGAGTCCCTTCAAGAGGTAGTAGGTGAAGAGGCCGTGGCGGTGCTGGTCGTCTTCCAGCCCCTTCGTCAAGTCGTCGCCCCCGATCAAGCCAATCGCATTGCCTCCACCGAGGTCCCAGTTGGGTGAAACGCTTTTTCCCTTCGCCTCGCCGCGCAATCTGGTCACCATCCCGTCGAACAAGAAGAGGACCTGTTTGGCCTTGAGCCTGGCGAAGGCCGACTCCAGGTCGGTGAGCGGGTAGAGTCGGGCCGAGTCCGTCGCACTGCCATCATAAGGCACCAGCATGATGTCACCGGTGGGTGTCACCAGCGCCTGTCCTGAAAAATAGACGATCACGACGGCATCCTGAGCGGCATGTTGTGGGAGCCAACCGAAGAACGCCTCATGGAGATCGGCTCGGAGGGCCTTCTGGTTGTGCAACAGCCGGATGTTGGACGGAGGGACGCCGCCGAGCGCCTGAAAATAGGCGGCGACGATGTCTGCGTCATGTGACGCATACTTGCGGGACGGCATCCGAGGGTCGAGATAGGAACTGAGGCCGACGGCAATCACAGAGGTGTTTGAGTGCCAGACTCCTGCTGTCTGCGCCGGGACCTGATCGATATTGTCCCCTCTGGATCCGGTTGGAGCAATCGTGAAGGAAAGTGTTTGAGGCGGGGGCGCGACCCCACTATGCTCCTCCACGGCAACCCGAATCTCGGCCGGCTGTGGCTGTGCGAGCAGCGGCAAGGTAGCGACAAATTCCAGCGATTTCGTCTGGCCCGGCTGCAGAGGCAGGATTCTCAAGACGGTCGTGGGGAACCGTTCGATGACCAGTTGGGTTCCGGTGAGGGAGGCCGATGCCTTCTCGATCTCGGCCGTTCCCGTATTGACGACGTCCACCCGTACCCGGATATGCTCGCCACCCTCGAACACGAGATCGCTGTTTTCGTCGAGGAGTGTCGCCTTGAACTGAAGATCCGGCGACGTTGAAGTCGAAGACCCTCCCCATTGTCCTGACTGGTTCGGATGCATCGATGCGATGGGCTCCGAGCCACCGGCCGCCAGTCTGGCATTCAGGGAGACACGGGTTGCAACATCGATGACGGTGTCGTGGATGAAGGGTTCGATGATGTAGTTGCAGTTTTTCGAAAGCTGTTCGAGTCGTAACCGTTCCTGCCGGGCCACCTTGATGTCTGCTTGCCGGAGCAAGTTCCCCTTTCGGTCATAGATGCGGGCAATGGCGTTGAGTTGGAGGTTCGCCGGGACGCGATCGTACAAGGCCTCCTTGATGAGGTCGAACGACGAATCCACCAACTCAACCTGAACGGCATAATCCGGCGTGGAGGCGTCGCCGGGGCCTTCGTCGCCCGTCCCTTTGAACGTGCGATGGATCCCTTCCCGTATGGCTTCCTCAAGCCGGTCTCCCAGCGGAATGTCCTGCAGCTGTCCGCAGGAATCGCTGTAGCGCAGCGTCAGGTCTTTCAGCGATGAATGAACGTCCAGCTTGGCAGTGGCCGGCAACGGGTCTCCCAGCGGGGGAAATTCGAGGTGTTTAGCGCAAGCGGTCGACAGGAGAAGCGCACACCCCATCCATGCCCTTGTTACCAACCCACTCCACTGAAACTGTTTTTTGGGGATCACGGCCTGACCTATGGTGCCGAATCGCGGTGTGACCGCCGCCACCGTACTGGAAACATCCGGGTGAAAGCAACCGTCCGGCAGGGAGGAGCGGCATGGATGTCTTTTAGGCGGTGAGGCGGTGAGAAGACATGTCCATTAGACTTCTCTCATGGCGGGACCTTGATAGGAGAGACTTTTCCTCTTTGAAGCTCATCGATGGCATGGTGTAAGATGAAGTGTTGAATCCCCAAAGATGCCTGTGTGTCCAACGCACTCTCGATGAGAGTCACATCCTGGAGGAATTCCGTTATGGCGAACTGGAGTCAGCAAGCGAGGAAGCTACTTATCGGCAGCGGACTGATTATGTGGGCTCTTGTCGGCAGTGGATGCGTGTCATCCGCATCGGCCGCAGGGGTCCCTCCAGCATGGGCGCAAGGCTTTTCGGACATTGTGAAAAAGACCACCCCTGCCGTCGTGAACATCGCCGTGACGGGCGGCGGGGAAGGGAGTCGCAGACGAGGGATGCCTCCGAACCCATTTGGAACCCCTCCTCCCCCCGGGGATGAGCCGGGAGGAGAAGGGCCCACGCCGCCGCCGATTCCGCATGGTCCGCCTGCGCCGCACGGCCGTCCGGATCAGAGTGCAGGCTCCGGCGTCATCCTGGACTCCAACGGATTCATTGTGACCAATAATCACGTCGTCGAGGGAGCCAGCCAGATCACGGTGACGCTCAGCGATCGGCGCGAGTTTACGGCGAAGGTGGTCGGCACCGATCCGAAGACGGACTTGGCGGTCATCAAGATCGAGGCCAAGGATCTGCCGTCGCTGAAATGGGCGGAGTACGAAAAGCTACAGGTAGGAGACCTGGTGCTGGCGGTGGGAAGTCCGTTCGGTCTGAGTTCGACTGTCACGCTCGGCATCATCAGCGCCCTTGGGCGTGGGAACGTCGGCATCGCGGACTATGAGGATTTCATTCAGACCGACGCCGCGATCAATCCTGGAAATTCCGGCGGCGCGCTGATCAACATGAACGGAGAGTTGATCGGGATCAACACCGCGATCTTCTCGCGGACCGGCGGGTCGGAAGGGATCGGGTTTGCGATTCCCAGCAGCATCGCGCTCGATATCGTGGACAGTCTGCAGAAGACCGGCAAAGTCGTGCGAGGGTGGATGGGCGTCGCGATTCAGGAAATCACGCCGGCCTTGGCGAAGTCGTTCAAACTGCCGGAGCAGCGGAAGGGCGTGTTGATCAGCGACGTCAATGAAAACGGACCGTCCCATGCCGCCGGTGTGAAGCGCGGCGACGTCGTCGTGGCTTTCAACGGCAAGGAAGTGCAGAGCGTCAGTCAGCTGCGCAACCTCGTCGCCCGAACCGTGGTGGGAAAAGACGCGCTGGTCAAGGTCTTGCGCGACGGAAAAGAACAAATGATCACCGTGAAGGTGGCCGAACGTCCGTCGGATGAAATGCTGGCCAAGAAAGAAACGGCGCCGCCGAAGGAAGCGGGAGAAACGATGAAGCTTCCGGACAATGTGCTCGCGTCGTTGCGCGTCCAAACGCTGGACAATGCGTTAATGAGCCAGTTGAACATTTCCGCGAAGACGGTCGGCGTCGTCATCACCTCGGTGGAGCCGGGTGGACCGGCTGAGGCGGCCGGCCTTCAGCGTGGTGACGTGATCCAAGAAGTCAATCACGAGCCGATCAAGACGCTCGGCGACTACCAAAAGGCCGCGGAGAAGATCAAGAAAGACGAACTGGCCGTGTTGTTGGTCAATCGCCAGGGCAACAGCCTGTTTGTGGCGATCAACCCGAAGTAAGGAGCACAGGGACAGTCGTCGATCTGTCGATTCCGGCAAACCCGATCGTCGGATCGTCGGGTCGACAGATTCCAATACTTACGAGGCTCTGTGCTGAATAAACTGAACCGGTGGCTGCAAGATTCGATCTTCAAGCCGCTGGAAGATAAAAAGATGCCGGTCATGGAACACCTGGTGGAGTTCCAGGTCCGGCTCACGCGCGCGGTGATCGTCCTGGCAGTCATCTTCATGGGGACGTTTTTTTATGCCGACGCGCTGGTCAAGTGGCTGCGGGTTCCGCTCCAGAATATGTTCGTGCCCAGCAAGCTGACGTGGGAACCCACCGATCTGCCGACCGTGCCGTTTGTCTTCCTGGCCCCCGCGGAGGCGCTGTGGCAGAACGTCAAAGTGGCCGGACTGTTCGCCGTCGTGGTCGCCATGCCGTATCTCTTGTTTGAGGTTTGGCGATTCGTCGTTCCGGGACTTCACGCGCAGGAGCGGCGGTTTGTCGCGCCGTTCGTCTGTGTGAGCACGTTGGCGTTCTACGCAGGGGTCGGGTTCTCGTTTTTCTTCGTCCTTCCCTTCGCCCTCAATTTTTTGATTTCGTACGGCGTGAACGCCGGATTCGTGCCGCAGATCTCGATCGCTCAGTACGTCGGGTTTGCCCTGTGGTTCCTGACGGTCTTCGGATTGATCTTTGAGGTCCCGTTGGCCATCACCCTCATGGCCAAGTTGGGCTGGGTCGATGCGCCGTTCCTGGTCCAGTATTGGAAGTGGGCGTTGTTGGGATCGTTCGTGATCGCCGCGATTTTGACTCCCACGCCGGATCCGTTCAATCAGACGCTGATGGCCGGCCCGATGTTTCTTCTCTACTGGGTGGGCATTTTCGGCGCGAAAGTATTTGGCAAGAAACCATCCGTGGAGAGTCCTCAAGCTGGGGTGCCGACCGTCGCCATGGCCGGAGTGGGTGCCGGAGGCGCCGCGTCAGGCATGGCGATGCCGAATGCCTCGGGTGACGACTATGTCGCAGTTCCCGGAGGCCGACCCCGTTAACGACGAAGGCGAGCGACTGAAATAGTCGGAGAAAAGAAATCTCATGGCACGTGAACTCAATGTCATCAACAGTCCCAATGGAAGCGGGGATGCCTGCACGTACATGTGGGCTTGCGCCATCTGCGACGAAACCGAGCGGTGCCAAAAGGATAAGGAAGGGCATAGCCGGTGGCTGGTCGCCAAGCGGATGGCGCGCATCGAGCACAAAGTGCTCATCATGAGCAATAAGGGCGGCGTGGGGAAGAGCACCTGCACCACGAACATCGCGGTGAGCCTGGCGCTCAAAGGTTGGCATGTCGGGATCTGCGACATGGACATTCACGGCCCCAACATTCCCAAAATGGTCGGCGCGGAAGGCCAGAAGCTCAAGATCAGCACCTCAGGCGGGATCATTCCCTTCCAAGCCTACAATTTGAAGATCGCCTCGATGTCGTTTCTCCTGCAGAACTCCGACGATCCCATCATTTGGCGCGATGCCTACAAGTATGAGTTCATCAATCAACTCCTCGGTGGAGTGGACTGGCAGGATTTGAACTTCCTGTTGATCGATCTCCCGCCGGGCACCGGAAACGAGTCGGTCACGACGATCGATTTGCTCGGCACGGTGAGCGGTGCCGTGATCGTGACCACGCCGCAAGAAGTGGCGCTGCTCGATTCCAGGAAATCAGTCACCTTTTGCAAGGACAGCGAGGTGCCGATCATCGGGATCGTGGAAAACATGAGCGGATTGGAGTGTCCGCATTGCCATACGCACATCGACGTCTTCCGGAAGGGCGGCGGGGAAGCGTCGGCGCTCGACATGGGCGTCTCGTTTTTGGGACGGATTCCGCTCGACCCGGACGTGGTCACACAGTCCGACGCGGGTGAGCCCTTTGCGCTGTTCAACTCTGACACGCCGACGGCGGAAGCCTACCACCGTATCGCGAATCAGGTGGAAGCGTTCTGTAAAAAGGGCGCCTCATTGCTGAAAGCGGGGCGGACGGCAGACCCGCTGAAAGGAGTCGGTCAGTGAAAACAGCGGATGCCATGACCGGATTGACTCAGCTTCACGATGCGCAAAAGGTCGTCCTCGACGCCGCGCCGGTGTTGGGTCTGGAAAAAATCTCGATTCTCGACGCCTTGGACCGTGTCCTGGGCCAGGATATCGTCGCCGAGCGCGATAATCCTCCGTGGGACAATTCAGCCATGGATGGGTTTGCCGTCAGATGGGAGGATATCAAGCAGGAGCACGCCATTCAGAAGCCGGTCACGCTCTCGATCATCGAGGACGTTCCCGCCGGGACCATGCCGTCCAAGACCGTCGGTGCCGGTCACGCGATTCGGATCATGACCGGAGCGCCGATTCCAAGAGGAGCGGATACGGTTCTGAAGGTTGAGGACACGGAGCCGACGTCCGATTCCGTTCGAGTCTTCAAAACGGAACCGAAGGGCGCCAACATCAGGCCGCAGGGAGAGGATGTCAAGAAAGGGGACTGTATCATCGCGAAAGGAACCAGGGTCCGACCCGGCGAGGTCGGGATGTTGGCCATACTGGCGAAGTCGTTGGTGTTTGTGTACCAGCGGCCACGGGTGGCGATCCTGTCGACCGGTGACGAGTTGGCCGACTTGGACGAGCGACTCAGCGAGGAGAAGATCATCAATTCAAACAGCTATGGGATCGCCGCGGCCGTGCAGGAAGCGGGTGGCATCCCGTTCTTGCTCGGTATCGCGCGGGATACGCCGATGGCGCTCAAGGAGAAGATCTCGCAGGGATTGAACGCCGACATTCTGGTGTTGTCCGGCGGGGTCTCGATGGGCGACTATGATTTCACCAAAGCGGTGTTCCGTGAGCTCGGCGCCGAGATGAACTTTTGGAAGCTCGCCATTCGCCCCGGTCAGCCGGTGGCCTTCGGGAAGATCCAGGGCAAACTCGCGTTCGGTCTTCCCGGCAATCCGGTCTCGTCGATGGTCACCTTCGAACAATTGGTGCGACCGGCGTTACTCAAAATGAGCGGGTGCCGGAGTTACGGACGTCCGGTGGTGCAGGCCGTTTTTCAAGAACGGTTCTCCAAGCGGAGCGACCGGCGGCATTTTCTGCGCGGCATCCTCACGAGGGAAGATGGACTATTCAAGGTTCGGACGACCGGAGATCAGGGTTCCGGTATTCTGACGTCCATGGTCAAGGCCAATTGCCTCATCGATGTGCCGGTCGAAGTCGAAAAGCTGAATCCCGGCGATGAGGTCTCGGTTCAGTTGTTGAACGGTGAAGCATGGCCTCACTCCATCGAACATCAACAGAGCGGTGAACATCGTCTCTCCTGTTGTTGATCAGCAATATCTCAACGGTCACGGTATGTCTATCCCCATCGTTTCGTTTATCGGTCGGTCGAACAGCGGGAAAACGACGTTGATCGAACGCGTCATACCCGAGTTGGTCAAGGCCGGGTACCGCGTGGCGACGGTGAAACATGCCGGCCACGGGTTCGATCTTGATACGGAAGGAAAGGACAGCTGGCGCCATAAACGTGCCGGAGCCAGCAGCGTCGTGGTGGTGTCGAAGGGCAGCCTCGCGCTGTTTGCCGATGTGTCCGAACAGCTGAAGGTGGAGGAAGTACGCGATCGATTCTTGGACGCTTCCTACGACCTCATCATCGCCGAAGGGTGGAAAAGCGAAGGGTATCCGAAAGTCATCATCGTTCGTGATCAGCTCGGTGAGATTTCGTACTCGTCCGACGGTCTCTTAGCGGTGGTCTCCGACAAGCCGATCGATCTTCCGGTGACCGTGCTCCATCTGGACGATGTGGCCGGAGTCGCCGCCCTCTTGATCAAGCAGTTCCCTCTCAGACGCCGGGAGCATGAACTGGACGTCTAAGGCCACGCCGGTGCTGACGCTCGTGATCGGAGCGATCGCTCTGGTTGGGACCGCGATCCCGCTGACGGATCAGCCGACATTCTGCGCAGGATGCCACACGGTCGCCCCGGCGTATGAGAGCTGGGCCAGGTCGTCCCATAAGGAAATCACCTGCGTGGCATGCCATGTCCGGCCCGGCGTGCAAGGCTGGTGGTCCGACAAGGTCTTGGCCGGGGTCAAGGATGCGGCGATCTTTGTCTTTGGCACCCCGACCGATGCTCACAATCTCAAGGCGAAGGTGGATTCCGGAGTCTGCCTCAGTTGTCACAGGCATATCCTTCGCGTGTCCGAAACGGCGCCGCGTGATCTCCCCTCTCCGGTGAAGGAGGTGGGCTTGATCATGGGCCATCGCCAACATATGGAAGCCTTCAAGACGCGTGGACGAGATGAAGGCTGTACGACGTGCCATGCGGGGGTCGTGCATGATGAACCGATCAAGGGATATCCGATCGTCATTCCACGCGGGCATGTTTCGGCCGACAGTCAACCTTGGTATCCGGCTCATCCGGATGGTTCCTACCTCAGAGCCAGGGCGCTCGGTGACTGTTTTCGCTGCCATGATGGGAGGACGCAGCACGGCGGGAAAACATTGGACCGCAAATGCGAGACGTGCCACCTTCCGGAAAAAATCAGCGACACCTTGTTATTCGACTGACAGGTTGGACCTCCTGCGGAGGATCGGGATGGATTTCGTGATGGTACAACGACTGTGCTGGAAGTGCGAACATTGTACTGTACCAGTCTGCTGATCGACCGAACACGTTCACCGCCATGGCCACTCCAGTCCTGAAAGCCTCCGGTCTCACCAAACGCTTCGGCGACTTCACCGCCGTCAATGGAGTATCGTTCGAGATCAGGCCAGGAGAAATCCTGGGTCTCTTGGGACCGAACGGAGCCGGGAAAACCACCACGATTCAGATGCTGTTGGGACTCGTCACTCCGACGGCGGGTTCCATCCATATGTTCGGTCTGGACCTTTCCACGTATCGCGAGGAGATTCTGCAGCAGGTGAATTTTTCGTCCACGTACATCTCCATGCCCCAGGCGCTTACGGTGGAAGAAAATCTATGGGTCGTCGGGCGGCTCTACGGGATGTCGGATATGCCTCGGCGTGTGAACGACATCGTCAAGAAACTGGAGATGGAAGAGTTCCGGAACAAGATTACCCGCAAACTGTCGTCCGGCCAGATGACGAGATTGACCTTGGCAAAAGCGTTTCTCACCGAACCGCGCATCCTCTTTCTGGACGAGCCGACGGCGAGTTTGGACCCCGATATCGCCCACAAGATCCGAGCCTTGCTCAAACAGGAACGGCACGCATCCGGGCTGAGCATTCTCTACACGTCGCACAACATGCGTGAAATGGAGGAAATGTCGGATCGCATTATTTTTCTTCAGCGCGGTCGGATCGTGGCGGAGGGAACGGCGCAGGACATTATCAACCGATTCGGGAAGGCGGATTTGGAAGAGGTCTTCTTGAAATTCGCACGAGAACAGGGGGAGTCGTCGTTGTGACAGAGGTCTTGCTGAACGGCTGTGCCGGATTCTTTACCGGAGGGCTCGCCCTGAGCGCGGCGTGGGGTCTCTTCTGGTTGACGATCAGCCTGGTCGGTCTGAGTCGGCGAACCTGCGGGTGGCGCATGGTCTTCATGAGCGTGGTGGGAGGGCTTGTGCCGCTTGCGTTGGCGATCGCCCTGGTGTGGTGGGTTGGAGGACTTGAACGAATGACGCCTGTGTTCGCAGTGGGACTTTTGGGAATGCCGACGGTACTGGCAGGATTGTGGTTACGACGGATGCCGGACGGACAACGGGCGGGCACGCACCTGGCTGCGGGGGCGCGGCATCTCATGGAGGAGCTTCTTGGCGCGCATCGGGGCTGCGGAGGCTGTCAGGATGGACATGATCATGAGACGTACCGATGAAACTGCACCGCGTCACGGCCTTGATCGTCAGGCATTTGTACCTCTATCGGCGCAGTTTGCCCCGCATCATGGAAATTTTCTATTGGCCGTTCCTGGATCTCGTGATCTGGGGGTTCATCACCCTCTATTTAGCCCGCTATCAGAGCCAGGTTCCGGGATTCGTCACGTTTTTTTTGGGGGCGTTGATTCTCTGGGACATGCTGTTCCGATCGCAACAGGGGATTACGATTTCCTTTCTCGAAGAACTCTGGGCCCGCAACTTGATGAATCTGTTCGCCAGCCCGCTGAAGCCGAGCGAGTTTCTGGCCGCCACGATGGCGATGAGCGTGATGAAGGTGACGATCGTCTCGATCGTCATGGCCGGCTGTGCCCTCCTGTTTTATTCGTATAACCTCCTGATCATCGGGGCATGGCTGTTGCCCTTCGTGCTCAATTTGGTCATTACCGGTTGGATCATCGGCGTGTTCACGACGTCGCTCATCATGAGGTTCGGACAGGAAGCCGAAGTGCTTGCCTGGAGCATGGTGTTTCTCTTTCAGCCGATCTCCTGTGTCTTTTATCCCATGGAAGTGTTGCCTAAATGGCTGCAGATGATCGCGTTGGCGAACCCGGCCGCACACATTTTTGAAGGAATGCGAACGGTCTTGGGTACCGGCAGCCCACCCATCGGAGAGCTTGCATGGGCCGTCGGTCTGAACGCGGTGTTGCTGGTCGGAGTGGTGGCCTGGTTCTACCGGACGGTGGCCTATTGTAAGGATCAAGGGCTCCTGGTTCGAGTCGGGGAGTGAGGTTGTAATCCAAAGGGCTCTGTGCTAGGGTATGAGCGGCTCGTGTCGCCCTGGGTCTCGACGATACTGAGCGTCTATTCAGAGGAGACCCACAATGCCGATGTTGCCTTGTCCGGGAATCTTGTCGGAAGTCAGACCTAAGTCGCTGCACTGTTCGCGTCTTCGGCCCGCTCCTTCCCCGTTCCTCGTGCTCAAGACAATGTCATTATTTTAAAGGAGGAACCCCGATGGGTTCGAAGATTTATGTCGGTGGGTTGCCCTATTCGGCGACCGAGCAGCAATTGAGTGACTTATTCGCAGCGCATGGCGCGGTCGCGTCGGCGCGGATCATTACGGATAAGTTTACCGGCCAATCCCGTGGATTCGGCTTTGTGGAGATGTCCTCGGATTCCGAGGCTCAAGCTGCGATTACGGCCCTCAATGGATCGGAGATGGGTGGCCGGACCTTGACAGTCAATGAAGCACGTCCTCAAGAACCGCGTGCCGGCGGCGGGGGGCGTGGTGGATTTGGTGGCGGCGGTCGAAGCGGAGGCGGTGGAAAGCGCGATCGCTGGTAGTTGAAATAGTCCAGCATGCAGAATGGAGAGGGGTTGCCATGGTCCATGGCAACCCCTTCTTTTTTTGCGCGCTGAATAGGTGGATAATGCAATCAGACGGATGATACGTGCGTCCCACAAGTACCGCAGAGAGATATGAGTGTTGTGCAATCCCAGATAAGGCCGGCTGATCTACACACGTTCTCACTCCACAGGAACCCGGTGGCGGTGGTCGAGAACTTTTGGTCGCCGGAGGAGCGGCAGTTCTTTCGGGAGAAGATGAATCAGGCTTCGTGGAAAAGCCTGTCCGATCTGCCGCATGTGCGGGAAGACTTTCCGAATTCGGGCAACTGGGCGAAAGCGGACATCGGTCCTGAGGAAGGTCCGCGGTTTCTGTCGCGATTACAGCTGCCCTGCATTCGTGACTATATCGAATCGTTCCCGAATATCATCGGGCGCCACGTGGGATTCAGCTATTACTCGTATGCAGCCGGCGACTGTCTCTTGACGCATGACGACACGGATCAGGGTCGGGTGGTTCAAGGACGCCGAGCGCCGCAGCGGCGAATTGCCGTCGTCACCTACTTCCATGAGGAGTGGCAGCCTGATTGGGGCGGAGAATTGATCATCTATGAACGACGAACGGATCGCAGCGGGGGGCAAGCCAACCTCACGCCGACCCACTGTATCGAACCTCGGCCAGGATCGCTGGTGATGTTTACCGTTCCTCGATTCCATCGGGTCTGCCGCGTGGACTTTACGGCTGGCCAGCATCGGCGGCTATCGATCGCCGGATGGTTCATGACGGAACATGACTAGGGTGGGAGGATGGCTAACCGAACCAGTCGGTATCGTTCGCTGCACGGGCTCGCGTTTCCACCGCAAGCGTCGGCGCCGGCTGTGCGAGCACGTTTTTGACAAGGCTGATGAGGCGGTCACGCTCGAACGGTTTTGCCAAAAAGGGGAGCGTGCCCCGCTTGATGCCATGGTTGGCCAGATCCCTGTCAGGATTCCCCGACATGAGAATGATACGAAGACCGCTCCGGATCTTGCTGGCGCGAACCGCCAATTCATGGCCGTTGACGTGCGGGAATTGGTTGGACATTGAGACGAGTTGAAAACCCGGCGGAGGCAGCACGAGGTCTGTCAGAAGCAGATCGATCGGTCCTTTGTGTTGCGTGCAGAGCTTGAGGGCCTCCGAGCTGCCGTCGGCTTCGAGTACCATGAATCCTGCCTCTTTCAGCAGAGTGGCGCAGAACTGGACGACCGGACGTTCATCGTCGACGACTAGAATGGTTTGTGCTGATTCTCCCGCCTGTCTCTTCGGCTGACCGTCCATGGTAGTTCCCCCATCCTCATCATAGTGCTGAACAGGTCACGGGGCGAGGAAAACTTCCATTTTCACCAACATGAGGTCTGTCGTTTTGTCGATGACATTGTCGTTGTCATTCCCACCCTCCACCCAATACTTTGAACAAGCTGACCGTATCGGTGAGGCGAGTCCGTTCGGACTGGACCAGTCGGGTCGCCCTGAACGTGGGAGGCCGTCGGTCCGCTTTGACTCACCGACCTGCCGTTTCAACCAATTGGTGGCGGAGCGCTCTAAGAGGTTCGGCTTTTGAGTGCCTCTAGCCGGTTCTTATCGAGACTCACGTGCAGCGACTTTTCCTGAGTCACCACGACGGCTCCCGGTGCCTGGCCCTTTGCTTTCTTCACCCACTTGCGTCTGGTGTACATCACCTCGCCTTTGCCGCTTTTCTTCAGATCACTATAGAGCAGGGCCAGCGTCGCGGCGTCACGGAGAGTTTCAGGCGGAGGTTCTGTTCCTTTATCCAGCCGGACGACCACATGTGAGCCCGGTGTACCGCGCGCGTGCAGCCAAAGATCTTCACTCTTGGCCAGATCGAATGTCAGCTCGTCATTTTCCCGGGCATTGCGTCCGACAAAGATGGGAAATCCATCGGTCGAGGTAAACCGACGAAACGGACCTCGTCGCTGGTCCCCGGCGCCATGATCCTTGTTGAATGTTAAGTTCAAACGTGTAGGTATTACCGGAGGAGTCCAAGTTCCTTGCTCGATATCCTTGAGCTCCTGGCGCAGACGGTCTACTCCGCGCTCCGCTTGTTCGATGCGCGGTTTGAGTTCGCGTTGCGCGGCGAGAAATTTGCGATGTTTGCGAAAATACTCGTCCATATTCTCCCGGGATGATTTCATCGCGTCGAGGGGAATTGTGATGACGGGGAGCGTGTCATCGAAATAATCCGTGAGCTCGATATGATCACTGCCTTTCGTGATCGTACCGAGGTTGGCCTTGATCAATTCCCCATACCGAGCATAGTCACGATAGGCTGCGGCCTTCGAGAGGTCGCTGCGCCAGGCTTCGATCAATCGCAGATCCTTCTTGAGTGTTTTTTTCAGTAATCGCATGCGAGTTTCTTTGGCCTGAGCGGCCGATCGGGCCGTGTCTTGGTTCTGATAGTAGTCGTCGAGTGCCGCCGAGATGGGGAACGGGGCGTCGGGAACTCCGGCGAATCGAGCCGGTGCTCCATCATGTCCCGTGACGCGAGGGGTCGGCGGAAGATAAGGGTGGCCGACGAGATGGCGTTGGTTGCCGAGATCGCGGAGGTGACGTCGCTCGGCATCGAGTACCAGGAAATTGGCTGTTTTGCCGGTCAATTCACAGACGAGCGTGCGCGGGCCATCCCTGCCGGTGATCTGGAGCTCAACGATCCGATCATGCCCCATCTGACGAATGTCGTCCAGTCTGGCTCCCTGAACATGGGCCCTCAGGAATTGGCAGAACGGCGGAGGCGTGGGGGGATTGGGGTGCGATCGGTTCGTCATGTGCAGACGGGCCGTGCCCCCTTCGCAGGAGATCAGCAAACGATGGGTTTGCCCTGGTACGCGGACATCGAGGATCACCGTGCGCGCGGTGGGTTGATGAATTTTCTGGATCCACCCCCCACGCAGGGCTGCAGACACCTCAGCGAGGACATGAGACAAGTCGGACACAGTCATCATCGTGAGCGACATCCAATAGCGGCCTGTAGACGGCTACGTTCTTCGCTTATGTCTCTGATTGCCGATTTGTCCATAGCTTGGCGCGTTGAAAGAATGAGTGCCTTTCGTGAACCACTGTACGATTCGCCGAACAAACGCGCAAGAGCATTAAGGCATTCTCGAGCGCGAGAGTCTGCGTAGAACGAGGAAGAGGCGTATGATCTCCCGCCTGGCTGTAAGACAGCATGAGTTGCGCGGCTTGGGCTTGCGCCGCTTTTGTCGCTACGTTAGAGTCCTCTCCCAGCACCGTTCACGCAGTGGTTCCGCCATGCTCCTTCTCGATGTGCCACAGCTCACGCAACTACGAGATGAGTTTCGCCTCTCGATGCGTCGGCTGTTTGTCGATTTGTGTCGAGAGCTGCACGCCGACCATGCCGATCTGGCCGGAGAATTCGGGCTGCCGACCGGTTTCTTCGACTACCTCCACTCAAGCCTGGCATTGCAGGCCTATTCCGACTGGAAACTGGTGGGATGGATCGAGACGCTCAATGATCTCGTCTACCTCTTGGACGTGCTCAAACAGTGGAAGGTTGAGCGTGACCGGCCGGATTTTACGGCGCAGTTCTTCGACGAATGTGGGGAAAAGTTTTTTGAACACGGCTATCTGGATGATCTCTTCCCAACGGGCCGGCCTCAAGCGAGCGGAATGGAGAAGCGGCTGATCGCGCTGTGCCGGAAGTTGGCACGGGAATTGGGCCAGGAGTCCCTGTGGTTGGATCCGACGTTGCCGGTGAAATGGTGTCGTCAGCACAAGGTCGGGCGGTGGGACGTGCCAGGAACGCTGTCGGACCATGTCGAACGGGGGGAGCCTTCCGGAACGGTCGCGGTCGGTATGACCGGAGCCTGGTGCCAAGCGCCAAGTGACGTGCAACGAGCGGCGCGCCAATCGGCCGGACGTGTCGTGTTTCGGGTGGAGCCGACCGGCATTACCGTGAAGGCCGGCAAGATCGTTTCACCCATCTGGTCGGCTTCTGCAGAACCATGGAAATGGACGTACCATCACCCCGAAGTCGCCATTCAAGGCGACCACGATCCCGTCACCGTCGGTCCGACCCTCGTCTATGGGAAAAATCGTCAACCGAAGACGATTAGGCCCACCGAGCCGCGTCAGGTCGCCAGGATTGCCCGTGCTTGGCGGACGATCCGTCTCGCTTGGCCGGAAGGGCATGCGCTCCTGGGATTGTTCACGACCCGTCTTATCCCGCTTCAGGCCGATGGGGTGGTCAGTTTCAGCTATCGGCACCGACCTGGACTGTCATTCATCAACTGTTTCGACCGCGGCAATCTCGATTTGATCGACGATCTGATCCATGAAAACAGCCATCACCACTTGAATCTTCTGCTGCGCAAGCATGTCATGTATCGTGGCGACCATCACCAGCAGATCTTCTACTCACCGTGGCGGCGGAGCCTCCGGCCATTGCGCGGGATTCTTCACGCGACCTTCACCTTTGCGATGGGCGCGCTATTATTCCTACATCTTTCGTCGTGGGCGACCGGACGAGGAGGGACGGCAAGATGGAAAGAAGCCGGTCTGACAGGCTGTGACCTGCAGCGAGCGCAGTTCCGTTGTTTGGAGGAAGTCGCGTCCGTCCGGTACTCGCTGCAGGATCTCCATTATGCCGATCACCATCTCGGGTGGCTCACGGGATCGGGGCGACGCCTGGTCGGTCAGCTGACGCACATCATCGATCAGGTCGAACGGGAAAGTGAGCGATTCAGAAGAGAAGTACATCGATCCATTTTCAGTCCGGCGTTGCGGAAACACCTGAAGGAGCTCCATCAGGCCCGCCGAACCTACGGACCGATGCGACTGAGTCAAGCCTGATCCGCCGGTGATCTCATCTTTTGTGCTTCCGCCGAAAAGAACGTTGACGAGTGGATGGGCGCTCTCAACGCTGTACGCGGACGGATCGTCCTATCAATCAACCTCCACCTCAGGAGAGTTGAGCAACCCTTGCCGATCGAACATTCCATATTCCTTGACGATCACTCCGTAGGATGTAGACTCGACGGCAAGAGGTGAGAACTATGCGCACGCTCAAGACCACGCATGATACGACATCGGTTCCAATGATGGGGTGGTGCCTCGCGACGCTGGTTTCCGGTCTGATTATCGTGGGAGACGCGGCTGCCATTGAAAACGCCAAAGCCATCAAGGTTGAGAAACTGCTGACGCTCATCAAAGTCTCAGAACTCGAGTCTGAATATGAGTCACTCACTCAAAAATACATCGGCGAATACGAGCAGCAGATTAGAAAATCCGTCGCGAGCACCTATCCCGACCTGACCGGTGAAAAAAAGAAGGAAGTCGAACGACTTCTTGACGCATTCTTGCAGGACATCAGAAAATCGATCGGGCAGGTCGAAACGCTCCATGACCATCTCAAACATGCGTATTCGAAAGGCTTTGGCGAAGATGAGCTGGATCGTCTCATCGCGCACTATTCCTCACCGCTTGGTGAAAAGGATGCAGGCATGAAGAAGAGTGCCGCCATCGAATACAACAAGATGTGGACCGCTCAATTTATGAATCAATACAAAGCCCGAGTCGAGAAACTGTTTCAGGTGATCGCCCTGGTTGCGAGAGGCAAGGGAAAACAGGGCGCTTAAGCGGGTAACAAACCCCACACCGTCGTGTCGGCTCCTGTCTGCCAGAAGAATCACCACTCCAGAGCGGTGCAGCCCACCGATTAGCGACAGGTCGAACAACCACGCGAGCCAGTGAAGCGTGAGCGGTGTCGTTCTCTCTACGCCACGGCTTACGGAACCCGCAAAACAACTCTGTCTTCCCGCAATGGCAGCTGCCTACATGTTCCACCTCGCCCAGAATCATCCATTTGTGGATGGAAACAAGCGGGCAGCGGTTCTGTCCACTCTTGTCTTTCTCCAAAGTCAATGGAATTGAGGAACTTCCTGATTCCAAAGGACTAGAGCGACTCTTCAGAGTGCTGCTGGCGAAATGGGTAAGGATGAGTTGGCCAAATGGATTCGAAAGAACGTACGAAAAAAGAAATAGCCCTCGGGAGGCACTTCAAGGAGCTTCCCAAAGCCTCCTTGGTAATCTCTTCCCATTTTTAACGCGCATCATTTCATTAGGCGGTTGTTAAAATTAATTGGAAGCATACGGTCCTATTATCCCAACAAAAATGGGATCACTATTGATGCTATCCTAATCAGAGGCTGCATAAGTTCACGAGGGATTCTTCATCAGTCTACGGCTCCACCGTCACGTCTACAAATGCCGGCAAGCTGTCTGCACCTTTTTTGTCCGTCACACGCAACTTAAATCGATAGGTTCGCGGCTCTGAGACGGTCGGGGCGAGGAAGGAGGCTTCTGAGTTATTAGCGTCGAGCAGCGAGACTTTGCTGCCCCGCACTTGGCTCCAACTATAGTAGAGTGCTTCGCCTTCCGGGTCACGGCTCTTGAGTCCGCTCAGTTTCACCCGAGATCCGGCTTTGACCACTTTATTCGTCCCTGCGTCGGCGAGGGGTGGTTCATTCGGTTCGGCGTTCACATTGACATCTACATCCAATGATGCGTGCCTTCCGCAATTCGCGACGGTGATAGTGGCCTTGCCGTTCCCGACAATTTGCAGCAAGCCCCCCGGCAAAATCTTGATGACGTTCAGATTGGAAGACTCGTAGGCTGTGCCAGTGGCCGGCGTGCTGATGCGCCGGCTGACGCCATCGGTGAAGTCCGCAACGACGGGAAGTTCGAAAACCTTGCCGAGTGAGTCCACGTGTCCGAATGCGGAGGACTGCCCGGCTCTGCCGAGTTGCAACGGCTTCTCTGTTTCAAAATCGATGGCCGTGAGAGCGGCGGAAGGGACTACCTTTACGATGATTTCATCGAAGACAGAGCGGGCCTCCAAGCGGCCACGGGAGATTTCGGCCACTGCCAGCAGACGCATCGGTCCAATGCCGTCCAGCGGCACTTGCAGTGAGCCTCCAAAGGCGGGTTCCTGTTCGGCTGAGCTCACCATCGCGACCGGCGC
The DNA here is from genome assembly GCA_002083365.1 of Nitrospira sp. SG-bin1. NCBI lineage: Bacteria > Pseudomonadati > Nitrospirota > Nitrospiria > Nitrospirales > Nitrospiraceae > Nitrospira > Nitrospira sp. SG-bin1. The sequence continues at coordinate 19,235 of LVWS01000011.1, forward strand.
GACGATGGAGCCGGTGGCCGTCGAGTCATCCTGTTCGACCAACACTTCGTCCTGGTCGCCATACCAATAGTAACGGACCTTGACGATGCCCGCATTCCTCCCAAGATCGACATGTACAGTGACCGTGCTTCCCCCCGCGAGCGTGGCTTCTTCCGCAGGTTCCGTGATTTTGAAGGCCAGGACATGCAGTGGCAGGCTAAGGCAAAAACATAGGACAAGCAGGGAAACGAGGAATCTAAAGAGACATGTGTGAAGCGTGATATCCGATGGTTGATGTGGCACGGTCACCTGGTGAGGTGATAAGGAACATCAATGAGAATCACCCGGTCTTTAAAGAGGAGTGCGGCTTTGAGCATCAAAGCCCGTTGGTTATGAAGGATGCTCTGCCACCACCGTGCGGGAAGGATCTCGGGGATTACTACCGTTACCCAGGTATTCTGGTCTTTTTCGAGCAATTCTTCGACATAATCCAGTAACGATCCCAGGACTGAACGGTATGGGGAGGAAAGGGCGATTAAATTTACGCCTCCTCCCCATTGAGCCCACTGGATTTTGACTTTGGCGCTTTCTTCGGGATCAACATCGACGAAGACGGCGCGGATTTCACCTGGTCGGCTGCGCGCATAGTCCAACGCACGAACCACGGCACGATTTAAACCGCTAATGGGAATAATGACGATATTGCGCCTCGGCAACGGAGGACGTTCTCCTCGACGATCCAGCGCGATTTGTTCGGTGACAGCTTTATAGTGAGAGCGAATTCCCTGAAACATGAGGAGAAGAATGGCCACCAGTACAAAAACGATCCAGGCGCCCTGCATAAACTTGGTGCTCGCGATAATGATGGTCGCGATGCCGGTGGTCAGGGCGCCGGCCCCATTGACGATCAATTTAGTCTGCCAGTGCGGTCCCTTTTTAACCAACCATCGCTTCACCATGCCGGCTTGCGAGAGCGTAAAAGACACAAACACGCCGATGGCATACAAGGGAATCAATGCGTGCGTATCGCCTTGGAACAGCACCAGCAAAAGGCAGGCGAAGAATCCAAGGATGATGATGCCGTTCGAAAAGACCAGGCGATCGCCGAAGGTCGCCATCTGGTGAGGCATGAATCCATCACGCGCAAGGATCGAGGACAGATGAGGAAACCCGGCAAAGGCGCTGTTCGCAGCCAAGACCAACAACGCCATGGTACCGATCTGGATGGCGTAGTAGACCGCCCCCGTGCCGAATGTCAGTCGGGCCAGTTGGGAGACCACCGTCTCATCAGACTTGGGGAGGATGCCATAATGATAAGCCATCCAGCTGATACCCATGAACAGTGAGGCCAGGATGGTCGACATCCAGACCATGGTGGTGGCGGCATTATTGGATTCAGGCTGACGAAACGCTTTGACTCCGTTCGAAATGACTTCCATACCGGTGACCGCTGAACAGCCAGCAGCAAAGGCGCGGAGAACTAAAAACAGAGTAAGGGTTTCTGTCTCGACCGGATTAGCGATGGGAGGGATCTCGCCGGAATTCGAGAGAGACCGAATTGTACCCGCTATGACAAGCAGGCCCAATCCTCCTATGGCAAAATAGGTCGGAACGGCGAAAAACTTGCCGGACTCGCGAACTCCGCGCAGATTCATCACGATGATGAACAGAATCGCGACAAGGCCCAAGGCCTCCCGATGGATATACAGACTGGGGATTGCGGAGGTGAGCGCTGCAATACCAGCTGCGACGCTGACGGCGACAGTTAACACATAGTCGATCATCAGTGCTGCTGCCGCGACCAGGGCGGGCCGGTCGCCTAAATTGGATCTTGCGACGACGTATGCACCACCTCCCTCCGGATATTCATAAATGATCTGGCGATAGGAAATCGTCAGGACCACGACGAGGAAGAGAATGGCGAGGCTGACTGGGATCGACCAGGCGACCGCAGCGGCCCCTGCGAGCACCAATACCAGCAAAATTTCTTCGGTCGCATAAGCGACGGACGAAATGGCATTCGATGAGAAGATGGCTAGGGCGATGGTTTTAGAGAGCCGTTCGTGTCTTGCTTGGGCGGTCTTAAGTGGATCTCCGACGAGCCAGCGCTTGAGGACCATGCGATGATTATCTCATAAACGTCTTTCCGGGTGAATGTTAAGATGGTCCTGCCAGTAGGTCGAAAGACTCAGATGGAGTAAGCGTTTGCGAGTTCAGCCATGTTCCGCGATGGGAAATCGGGTCGCTGTGAGGAGATCTTTGTGTGCCAAGAAATGAATCGACTCAAACCATGGCGATCAGCCGGCGGTTCCATTGATCTGCACCAGAACACAAATGCTACATGCAGACCGCTCATGATCAACATGGTAGGGTACCCCGAGAAATAAATATAGCACCATGGAATCAGTGCGTTACAGGGCGGGTCCCTCTCGGTGATGTAATCTTCTCTGTGTAAAAGACGA